>CADBMP010000122.1 GCA_902795775.1 uncultured Lachnospiraceae bacterium
GGTAAAAAGGCTTGAAAAGCCCGAAAATACTGGAAATATGAGAAAAATCAAGATTTTATTTGTTTGCCACGGCAACATCTGCCGTTCGCCAATGGCGGAATTTGTTATGAAAGACCTGGTGCGTAAAGCAGGACTTGAAGAACAGTTTCAGATAGATTCAAAAGCAACCAGTACGGAGGAGCTTGGAAACAGTCCTCACCCGGGAACGGTAAGAAAATTGCGTGAAACAGGTGTTCCAATGGAACCGCATCATGCTGAACAGATGCGGCGTTCTGATTATGATAACTATGATTATCTGATTGGGATGGATGGGTGGAATCTTAGGAATATTATGAGGATTATTAAAGAAGACCCGGAAGGAAAAGTTTCCCTGCTTTTAGAACATGCCGGCAGCAGCCGGGATATTGCAGACCCTTGGTATACCGGAAATTTTGACCAGACTTATGAGGATGTTCTGGAGGGCTGTACAGCATTGCTGGAAGAAATGAAGGGACTGTGCAGATAATTTTAAGATATCCGGACCGGAAGCCGTACTGCTGGATTTTTGAGCAGTAACACAATTGGAGGGGTGATATGCAGTTTAATTATAATTTTACATGGTCAGCAACAATTGTACTGGCTGTCTTAATTATATATCAGAAAACAACCCAAAGAAAGTCAACGCTTGCAAACAGATGCTACAATTTCTTTCTTTTAATGGGATTTGTAAACTGTATTACAGATGGAATAAACGGAGATATTATTCTGAAGTTTTTTCCGGAAAATGTTCCTTTGAATTATTTTTTTGAAGTGTTAAGTTGTTCTTCTATCCACTTTGTTCCGGGCGGTTATTATCTTTATATGAGGGTCCTGGCAAGGGAGTATGAACATATACCAAATAAGGTGCGCTGGTATCTGGCACCCGTCATTGTGATGCAGTTTTTAATACTGACGACTCCGTTTACAAAATTTATGTTTTCCTATGATGTCGTAAACGGATATAGGCGGGGGTTCGGCATGACGATAGTAATTGTGGTGGAAGCAATTTATCTGCTTCTGGCATTTATTGAGGTCGTGCTTCATGGAAAGCAGCTGGGAAGGAGATATCAGCTTGTATCCCTTTCTTTTTTCACTCTTGGTGTGCTTGCAACGCTGGTTCAGATGTTTTTTCCGGTCTATGTGCTTCTTGGAGCCGCCATTGCGTTAAGCTGTCTGATTATGCAGCTTTCATTCCAAAATCCACAGATGATTGAGGAGGCAAAGGAAAAAGAGATTGCAGCGAGAAAAGAGGCAGAGGAAGCGAATCAGGCAAAAAGTACCTTCCTTGCAAATATGTCACATGAAATCCGTACTCCAATGAATGCCATCTGCGGCATGGCGGAAATCCTGGGTCAGAGCAATCTTTCAGCGGTGGACAGGGATTATGTGCATACCATACAGGAGGCGAGCCAGAGCCTTTTGTCCATTATCAATGATGTTCTGGATTTTTCCAAAATTGATGCAAGGCAGATGACCTTGTCTGAGGAAGAATATGAGTTTGAAACAATGATTGGGGGAATCGGGGATATCATTGCTGCAAGGCTTCAGGATAAAGATATTGCTTTTGAAATCAATACAGGGAATATTTTGCCGCGCACGCTGTTTGGCGACAGGGGAAAGGTGCACCAGATACTGATCAATATATTGGGAAATGCAGTAAAGTTTACGGAAAAAGGAAAAATCTCCATGGATATTGCTGTGGAGCCGATTGATTTGGAAAGGGTCAGGCTGCGTTTTCTGGTTACAGATACCGGAATTGGAATTAAGAAAGCGGACATTCCAAAGCTTTTCAACCGGTTCAGCCAGGTGGATAATCATTATACCAGAAAGGTGGAAGGTACCGGACTGGGACTTGCTTTGTCAAAAGAGCTTGCCAGGCTTTTGAATGGTGATTTGACAGTGACGAGCGAGGTCGGGGTCGGAAGCTGTTTCTGTATAGAAGTTGAGCAGAAGACAAAACATTATTATGATATATCAAAAAATGAAGAGCTGAAGGATATTGTGGCATATATTTTTGCGTTGGATAATGCGGAAAGATGGTACCTGACAAGAATTCTATCACAGCTCATGATACCGTCAGTTCTGCTTCATGACAAAGAGGAGCTTTTAAAGTTATCCGAATATAAATCAAAGGATACGGAAAAACAGATTGTTTTTTATTCTTATGAAAATTATCATCAGGTGATTTCACAGATGAAGCTTTCCGTCAGGAAAATTGCGCTGATGCAGTATTATACTTCTACCATGGATATGAATCTGGAGGGGACATTTTTACGCTCCCCGTATGATATTTTTAAGGTGTTAAAGGCCATTACATCTGCGGAGGAACAAAAAGAGGAAAATATCCTGATACGTACAAAAGATGTACATGTGGCAGTGGTGGATGATAATAAGGTAAATCTGAAAGTGGCGGTGACTCTTTTAAAGCAGTTTGAAGTTCTGCCGGAGGCATTTGCAAGCGGGGCAGGAATTTTAAAAGCGTTGGAACATGGAAGAAAATATGATATAATCTTTATGGATCACATGATGCCGGAAATGGATGGGGTGGAAACAACGAAGAAAATTCGTCAGATACCGGATGCTTATGCAAAGAATGTGATCATCATTGCACTTACGGCAAATGCCATTGACGGGGTGGAAGATGAATATATTAAGGCAGGGATGGATGACTGGCTGTTCAAGCCTGTGAATACGAACAGGATTCAGGAAAAGCTCATAAAATATCTGCCAAAAGAGAAGATAGAGGTATAGGCATGCCACCGGAATGAAACAGAGAGAAAAGAGTATTTATAATGGTGGGAAAAAAACACGAATGGAGGTATATGAATGGAGAAGGATTTGGAAAAAAAAGAAACTGCCCGGACTGAGCTGACCAAAAAAGAGATGAAACGGCTGATTGACCGGGCCGATTGTGCCATGTTTACGGTTGCACCGGGAACAGATATTACGGTGTTTTTTGCAAATAAGAAATTTTATAAAATTATACAATATACGCCGGATGAATTTTGGGATTTGTATAAGAACCGGGTGATGGAGCTGGTGGTGCCGGAAGAAAAACAGCGGATAAGAAATTTGATTGCCAGACAGACGGCAATGGGCGGCGTTCTCCATCTGGAGTACCGGATCAGAAGAAAAGACGGCATGACGGTATGGGTGGCACTTACCGCGGAGCCTGCAAACATAGAAAACGAGCTTCTTTATTATTGTTCGGTCGTGGATATTACAAGCCAGAAACGCAGTCAGGAAGAGGTTTACAATGCAAAGCAGGAAGCAGATCTGATTGCCAACAGCATCATAGGCGGTGTAATCAAACTGAAAGCCAGGGATTTCAGCATTCTTTATGCAAATGAAGGGTTCTTTAATCTGTCGGGGTACAGCCGCGCAGAGTATTATTCAGAATTTGGAAATATCTGCAAGGAGGTCATACATCCGGATGACCGGCGGCTGGTGCAGAAACTTTTACAATCAGCAATCGCAAATCAGGGCTACATGGGGGTGGAATACCGAATCATCAACAAAGCAGGAGAGATCCGCTGGTCTTATGCGAACGGCAGAAGGATTGATGATGTGGATGGCTCGCCGGTGTTCCTTTGCATCATTACGGATATTACGAACCGAAAACGGCTGGAGTTAAGGTTAGAGGATTACATCCGGGCAACAAAGTATGTACACATCATTAAAAAGCGTACCGGCTGGTCGTATAATATTGAAAACGGATATCTCATGAGAGCCGGATATCTGGAGGGCTCCTATTCTTTGGAGACAGAAATTCCGGGAGGGCTTACGAAAGAGTTTTTGTTGAAGATTGCACATCCGGAGGATGTGTCACGTCTGCAGAAAGCAATACAGGAACGCATTGACAAAGAAGGAAGAAGCAGCGCAGTATATCTGATCAAGGATAATTTTGGGAATTTCAGACCGACGCAGATTGACATGACATCTGTGTGCATTGATGACCTGGATGGAAGGCCGGACAGGATTTACGGAGAAACGAGGGCACTTTCCGAGTCAGAAGACAGGGCTTTGACGGCAGCACAGACAGAAAAAGACCATAATCTGCAGAAGAGGGAGAACCGTATGCTTTCCATTGCAGAAAATGCGCTGGCGGTGCAGGAAGATGTTGTGACAGAGCTGATGTCTTATCAGGAATTCCTGAAAAAAATGGACAATATATTAAAAAATAATAAAGAGAACAAGCAGTTTGGCGTTCTCTGCTGTGATATCAATGATTTTTCAAAAATCAATTATCACTACGGAATCAGCATTGGCAATACGCTGCTCAAGGGGCTTGGCAGCATTTTAAAGGAACGGTTTGCATATAAGGAAATCTGCACCAGAATCCGCGGGGATTATTTTGTGGTATTTTTCGCTTATGAAAGCTACAATGCACTCTTAAAGCTTCTTTCGGCGACGCAGAAAGAGATTGCTGCACGCGTGGAAAAGCTGAATTATATTACTTATGGAACAACGACCGGTGTATTTCTGATTGAAAATACAAAGGAAGATGTAATGGAAATGATTTCCAGGGCAGACCTGGCAAGAAGGAGCATCAAAGGAACAAAGGGGAATCGTTTTGCCATTTATTCCGAAGACCTGCAGAAAGACCAGTTCAAAGAGGAAGAAATCATCCATGACATTGATGATGCAATTACGAACCATACAGTGGAAATCTGTTATCTGCCGCGTATCAGGAATGATAAGGATCATGTCATGGGCTGCAAGGTGGTTCCACAGGTACAGACAAGGAATGGGGATTATCTGTCGCTGGAGGATTTGAAACGGTATATGGACCGGACACAGGAGGTGCAGCAGCTTGTTTTTTATGTGCTGGCGAATGTATGCCGGACGCAGGGAACCTGGAAGGCGCAGGGCAAAAAGATTCTGCCGATTTCCCTGGATGTGACGCAGGGGCAGCTCTGTACAAAGGATGCGGTGGAGCGGATTGACCGTATTGTCAGGGAAAATGGCCTGGATCCATACGAAATCCTGTTTGAAATCCAGGAGCAGTATTTCCGGGAAATGACGCCGAAATTCCAGATGGCTCTGGAGGAACTGCATAAAAGGGGATACCGTATCATTATCAGCCGTTTTGGCTCTGACCATACCTCCGTTCATTCGCTCAGGCACCTGCCGATTCATGCGATTAAATTCCATGGAGAATTTTTCCATGAGAATGTGACGAGTGAGAGAGAGCTGAAAATCTTTTCAAGACTGGTGGATCTGGCGCATGAGCTGGGACTTGAGACTTCCTGCGGCGGAATCCATACAGAGCTTCAGGAGAAGATGGCAAAGGAGATTGGCTGTGATATTTTGGAAGGCGATATTTACTACGGGATGGTCAGAAATGATGTATATGCAAGATGCTTTTTAGGGGATTGAACCGTAAGGGATACTATGCACAGTTGATTTTGTGCTGTTTGATTCTGGTTTTGCAGCAAACGCAGATTCTGCGCGGGGCGCAGAAGGAAGAGGGGGTGCTGCAGCTATGGCTTAACAGCCCGAAGGGGATAAAATCAGTAGTGGTAAAGGAATATATGGAGGAAATTATGAGCAGAAAAAGAAAAAGATACCGGCTTGGCGCGGTTCTTCTGGCAGTTATTCTGGTTTGTGATTTGTTTTCGCAGGGGAATGTGATAAAGGCAAGGGGACTTGGCAGGCCGACCGTTACGGTGGAAAAACGCACAAAGAAAACGGTGGTGTTGAAACTGCGGTCAAAAAGCAAGGTGACAAGTTACCAGATTTATTTAAAAAAAGGAAAGAAAGGGAAATACAGTCTGGTGGATTTTGCCATGGGGACAAAGGTGAACCGGAAACTGAAAAAGTTAAAGTCAAAGGAAACCTATTATGTCAGGGTGCGGACCGTCAGGGCAAGAGGGATTTCTTATCAGAGAAGCAGTTTTTCAAAGGTGGTAAAGATTCCGCCTTATGAGAAGAAAAAGAAGAAGGATGATAAGACTCCGGCACCAAAACCAACAACAATATCAGTGCCAACGGTGGCACCGACGGTAGCACCAAAGCCTACAGGAACACCGGAAAGTACAGGAGCACCGGAAAGTACAGGAGTACCGGAGAGTATAGGAGCACCGGAAAGTACAGGTGCACCGGAGGTTACAGGAACACCGGAGGTTACAGGAACACCGGAGGCTGCACCGGCCTTGTCGGGACAGAAATAAAGGGAATGAGGAAATAAAAATAGGAAATGCGGAGAATGGAGGAAAAGATTTATCATGTTAGACATTAAATTTTTAAGAGAAAACCCGGATGTGGTAAAGGAGAATATTAAAAATAAATTTCAGGAGGACAAGCTTCCACTGGTGGATCAGGTAATTGCTCTGGATGCTGATTCCAGAAAGGCTAAGCAGGAAGCAGATGACCTTCGTGCAAGCAGGAAGAAGATTTCAAAGGAAATCGGTGCTTTGATGGGGCAGGGAAAGAAAGAAGAAGCGGAAGCTAAAAAACAGGAAGTTGCAAAGAACGCAGAACGTCTGGCAGAGCTGGAGGAAAAAGAAAAAGAGCTTCAGGAAAAGGTGCGCGAAATCATGCTTGTCATTCCGAATATCATTGATCCAAGTGTCCCAATCGGGAAGGATGACAGCGAAAATGTTGAAATTGAAAGATTCGGTGAGCCGGTGGTTCCTGATTATGAAATCCCGTACCATGCGCAGATCATGGAGAGCTTTGACGGCCTGGACATTGATGCAGCCGGAAAGGTGGCAGGAAATGGCTTTTATTATCTGATGGGAGATATTGCAAGGCTTCATTCTGCGGTAATTTCTTATGCAAGAGATTTTATGATTGACAGGGGCTTTACCTACTGTGTGCCGCCGTTCATGATCCGGAGCAATGTGGTAACGGGCGTGATGAGCTTTGCAGAGATGGATGCCATGATGTATAAGATTGAAGGGGAAGACCTTTATCTGATTGGTACGAGTGAACATTCCATGATTGGGAAATTCATCGACACGATCACGCCGGAGGCAGAGCTTCCAAAAACGCTTACTTCGTATTCCCCTTGTTTCCGTAAGGAAAAGGGTGCACATGGAATTGAGGAAAGGGGCGTGTACCGGATCCATCAGTTTGAGAAACAGGAAATGATCGTGGTATGTAAGCCGGAGGAGAGCAAGGAATGGTTCGACAAACTCTGGAAGAATACCGTTGATTTGTTCCGCACATTGGATATTCCTGTGAGAACCTTAGAGTGCTGCTCCGGGGATCTGGCAGATCTGAAAGTGAAGTCCATCGACGTGGAGGCGTGGTCGCCGCGCCAGCAGAAATATTTTGAGGTGGGGAGCTGCTCTAATCTGGGAGATGCGCAGGCAAGACGCTTACAGATCCGCATCCGGAAAGAGAATGGGGAGAAATATTTTGCGCATACGTTAAACAATACGGTGGTTGCGCCGCCGAGAATGTTAATCGCATTTTTAGAAAATAATTTACAGGCAGATGGAACCGTCCTGATTCCGGAGGCACTGCGTCCGTATATGGGCGGAACGGACAAGCTGGTGCCGAAGCATTAAATTTGCAAGCTGTGGACACAAGGACAAATTTAAGATATTTATAGCGGATGCCTGCAAACAAGGAGACGGATTAAGAGGTATATACTACATGAGAAAAAGAGAGCCATTCCGTTAGTAGAAGGTTGCGGTATCAATGTCAAATATCTGGATAAAACGAAGTTTAAGCGAAGTGCAGCCGGTGAGCTGTTGTATGATGATGTGAAAGAGTAGCTTGTGATAAGTGAAGTCAGGTTTGAACCTGATAAATTTAAGTTTGATCTCGACCAATTTTTTAAGGGAGAGTGATTGGAAATCAAATTTAGACAAGCAGCAGATTTTACAGAAATAATGCCAAAGCAACGAAGTTGAAAATTAAAAGTCGCTATTAGCTTATTTATTGCTAATGGCGACTTTTTCATGCTCTGCCTTATCAATACATTTTGTAAGCTCGGAAAACTGACCGGAATAAATACGTTTTAATAGGGCGTTTGTATGTCTTAGAATCTTTAAGCAGGTGGCCTTGTCAATGATATCCTTTTCTGAAATATCGGCAAATTCATCTAAATCCAGCACCTCCACATGACCGTCAGGATATACTAGGACATCTACTAAAAGATCTGTAAAGATATAAGAGTTTTCCTTGATTTCCAAATCCACAATATCACAGTACCAGTAGACCAGATGCCCGGAATCATCATACACCTTGCTGACCTTTACCCCTAAATCCAAAAAGTAAGCAGACAAGCCATGCGCAATATCCTTTCTGGGCTTTAGGACATCCCAGTCTGTTATGATAAGCTTTTCGGACTGAAACAATATTTTATCATCCCTCAGCTCCACCACTTCATCTGGCAGAAAACGCTTTCTGAATAATCGGATCTGCTCCATGCTCCCACACCTCCATTCAAATAAGTATCAGTGCCCCCGTCCTGCACATCGCTATAAAGAGGGGCGGCATTTTCGTCTGAGATATAAGAATATTATACGTGCATTGAGGAAAAAAGTAAAGAGATAGTTTACAAAATGTTAATTTGTCCTTGACAAGTATTATTTCTTGTCATATAATTAAGAAATGTGGCGTGTGAAAGCTGACCATAGCCCCGGTAAAAGCAATCAGACGCAGTTAGTTTGAAAATTTGATCATGTATAGAAAAAAGCATAGGAGGTACTGGGATGAAAAGTTTTATGGCAAGCCCATCCACAATTGAAAGAAAATGGTATGTTGTTGACGCAGCAGATCATACATTAGGACGGTTGGCATCAGAAGTTGCAAATGTGTTAAGAGGCAAAAATAAGCCTATTTATACACCGCATATGGATACTGGTGATTATGTTATTGTAGTAAATGCAGATAAAATTAAGGTTTCAGGGAAGAAATTAGAGCAGAAGATTTATTATAAACATTCCGATTATGTTGGCGGAATGAAAGAAACTACTCTGAAGGAAATGCTCGCTAAGAAGCCTGAGTATGTGATTGAACATGCAGTAAAGGGAATGCTTCCAAAAGGACCACTTGGTCGTCAGATGTATAAAAAGCTCCATGTTTATGCAGGCCCTGAGCATGAGCAGGCAGCACAGAAGCCGGAAGTTTTAGAAATCAAAGAAAAGAGAGCATAATCTGAGAGGAGGAAAAGAAATTGGCAAGTGCAAAGTTTTATGGGACAGGTAGAAGAAAAAGCAGTGTAGCCAGAGTGTATTTGGCACCAGGTAGTGGAAAGATTACAATAAACAAAAGAGATATTGATGACTATTTTGGTTTAGAGACTTTAAAAATAATTGTTCGCCAGCCTTTAGAGGCAACGAATACGGCAGGAAAGTATGATGCAAAGGTTACGGTCCGCGGTGGTGGATTTACCGGCCAGGCAGGAGCTATCCGTCATGGAATCGCAAGAGCACTCCTGACCGTAGATGGTGAATTCCGTCCTACATTGAAGAAAGCAGGTTTCCTGACTCGTGACCCTCGTATGAAAGAGCGTAAGAAATATGGTCTTAAAAAAGCGCGTAGAGCACCACAGTTCAGCAAGAGATAAAAATTCAATTTTTCCCAAGAAGTTTCAGGGAAACCGAAAACCTTCAAAACTGCATGTTTTGGGGGTTTTCTATTTTGCAAATTTTTCCGGGGTGGTGTGGGAATTGATGGGTGTCTATGAGTGTGCAGCGTATATGCAGCAAAAATATCTCGTCACAAAAAACAAACCCCGGAGGCACAGTTCTCTCCGAGGCGGTTTTTCAAATGTTGTTTTATTAAGAACTAATATCCTCGCCATATTTATATCCGATATGTCGTCCTCCATTTCTATTATCTTGAGCGTCTGGAAGATCATTAAACTCTGGTCGGAATCGATGTTTTTTTTGACATATACCCATATTGAACCTATAACATGGTATAGGTTTGTATCCGATTCAAAACGCATAGTACAACCTCGTTCACTATTTGTGAATATTATCTCATGAGATATAGTTTATATAAATTCACTTATTGTGAAAGAAAAATAGAGGTAGATTTTTTTAGAGAATTGATGTAAAATTATTGGTATCATCAATGAAGAGAACAATGGAAATAAGAAGGAGGAATGTCTTATAAGTTTACAACCAAATAATTTCAAACTTGAACAAACAACAATCTGGTCATTTCCAGACAGAGGAAGTTGGGCAACGCATTCAGGAAAGTATCGAGGAAATTGGTCACCATATGTGCCAAGAAATCTGATACTTCGCTATTCTAATCCAGGTGAATGGGTCTTAGATCAATTTATGGGTAGTGGAACAACCTTAGTCGAGGCAAAACTACTGGATCGTCATGCGGTAGGTGTTGACATCAATCCGCAATCTGTTTCAATTTCTGAAACAAATTTACAATTCCAATGTGAAACAAATTCAAAAATATTTACTCGAAATGGCAATGCTGCAGATTTACATTTTATTAAAGACAGTGGTATTGATTTTATCTGTACGCATCCGCCTTATGCCAATATAATCAAGTACAGTACAGGGATAGATGGGGATATTTCATTGCTTGGAATAGATGAATTTTTGGCAGAAATGAGAAAGGCAGCTGAGGAAGCCTTACGTGTGCTGAAAAAGGGAAAAATGTGTGCAGTAATGATAGGGGATATAAGAAAATATGGGAAAGTTTTTCCATTGGGATTCCGTATGATGGAGTGCTTTTTAAAGGCAGGATTTACAAATAAAGAGATTATTATTAAGGAACAACATAATTGCCGTTCTACAGATTATTGGAAGAAGCAGAACAATAATTTTCTTCTGTTGGCACATGAGTACATATTTGTATTTCAAAAGTAAATTGCTGCACAAACTGACGTGTGAAGTATAACAAGTTAATTCACGAGGAGTGAAAATTCTGGTTGTTATTTTGCATATTTGCAAGTATAATAATTCTGTAAAAGATTGTCCTTATGTGGACATAGAGAAGAGGAATCAGAATGAGCAATTCAAATATCGCTCCATTTGTGAAATGGGCTGGTGGAAAGCGTCAGTTGCTTCCACAGATAAAGGAGAGAATGCCTGAAAAATATAATCATTATTTTGAACCGTTTGTAGGTGGTGGTGCGGTAGTATTTGAATTACTGCCTGCGAATGCACTGATAAATGATATCAACAAGGCTTTAATAAATGTTTACAGACAGATATGTAATGCACCGGAAGGATTTCTGAAGGCAGTAAAGAAACTTGATGAGGAAATCTGGGAAGATGGAAAAGAGTATTATTATTCTCTCAGGGAGCATTACAATGATAAACTGATGAAAACAGAGTTCGATGTGGAGTTGGCGGCATTGTTTGTATTTATCAATAAGCACTGCTTTAATGGTTTATATCGGGTAAATGGTAAAGGTCTTTTCAATGTTCCGTAC
>CADBMP010000123.1 GCA_902795775.1 uncultured Lachnospiraceae bacterium
CTCTGCCCTTGAAGTCATCATCCGGTATGGCTCATTTGTTCCCTTTGTAATCAGGTCATCAACCAACACACCAATATAAGCCTGGGAACGATTCAACACAACCGGCTCTTTGTCAGAAAGCAATCTTGCCGCGTTGATACCTGCAATGATTCCCTGAGCTGCAGCTTCTTCATAACCGGAGCTTCCATTTGACTGACCGGCACTGAAAAAACCACTGATATCCTTAAACTCTAAAGAAGCTTTTAACTGAACCGGATTAATACAGTCATATTCAATCGCATAAGCATTTCTGACTATATTCGCATGTTCTAGTCCCGGAACCGTATGATACATCTGAAACTGTACATCCTCCGGCAGGGAACTTGACATGCCACCAATATACATTTCATTTGTATAATTTCCTTCCGGCTCCAAAAACACCTGATGTCGTTCCCGGTCTGCAAACCGCATCACCTTATCTTCTATGGAAGGACAATATCTTGGACCGGTTCCTTTAATATTTCCAGAATAAAGCGGGGAACGGTCAATATTATTTCTGATAATTTCATGTGTCTTTACATTTGTATATGTAAGCCAGCAGGAAGCTTGTTCCCGTTCCAAATCCTCCGGAGAATTTGTAAAAGAAAATGGAACAATTTTTTCATCTCCCTTTTGTTCCTGCATTTTTGAAAAATCAACCGTCCTGCCATCAACCCTGGCCGGAGTCCCTGTCTTAAACCGGCGTACCTCTACCCCAAGCTTGATGAGAGAATCTGTCAAATGATTTGCAGCAGCCAGGCCATTTGGTCCGGTGTACTGACTCACATCTCCATAAATACATCTGGCTTTTAAATAAGTTCCTGTACACATGATGACAGCACGACATGGATAAATTGCATCTGAAGCAGTCCGTACACCAATGACCCTTCTCTTATTATTTTTCAAACCATGCTCAGAATCCGGTTCAGTTGAATCTTTTTTTTCAAAGCCTTTCTGTACTAAATCTGATTCAGACAAACCTGAAGAAAACTGTTCAGAATCTGATTCAGAAAAATCAGAAGAAGGCTGTTTAGAATCTGATTCAGATAAAGATTTCAAATACAAAATAACCTGCTCTTCACTTATAAAATTTTTTTCAGATACAAGCACCTCTGCCACTTCCCCCTGTTTTAAGGTCAGGTTTTCAGTATTCTCCAGAACACGTCTCATAGACTGACTGTAATCTTTTTTATCTGCCTGTGCACGCAGAGAATGTACCGCAGGTCCTTTGGAAAGATTTAACATCTTTGACTGAATAAATGTTTTATCAATATTTTTCCCCATCTCTCCGCCAAGGGCATCAACCTCACGAACCAAATGACCTTTTGAACTTCCACCCACATTTGGATTACAAGGCATCATTGCAACACTGTCAATGCTGACCGTAAAGACAAGTGTTTTCATTCCAAGTCTCGCAGATGCAAGCGCTGCCTCACATCCGGCGTGACCTGCACCAATTACAACAACATCATAACTTTCATATAAATAAGACATTTTATCCTCCATATTTTTTGAATACCCAAAACCAAAACTAACATTTCACTTTATTTACATTTCACACGTTTATATTAAAGTGTAATTAAAATCTGTCTTTGCCACCAAAAAAATGAGACAAAACATTACATAACATGCATCAATGTCATTTAGATAAACCAATAGCATAAAGTGCAGTTTTCATTCAATACCTTCCATTACAAAATGAAATTGGCGTGTGATATATAACCCAAAAAAACTACTTACCCATACAAAATTCCTCAAAAATTTTATTGACCAGATTTTCTGAAGCAGTCTCCCCTCCAATCAGACCTAATCCGGAATAAGCATCCATCAAATCTACCATAAGAACATCCTCCGGCATTCCATCATCAATTCCCAGGACGACTTGTTCCAAACTAACCTTTGCCTGTTCCACTGCTTCTTTATGACGCACACTGGTCAGATAAATCTGGTCATTATATGAAATATCTCCACGTATAAATAATTCAGTAATATATTCTTCCAGCTCTTTTAACCCAATTCCTTCTTTCGCAGAAAATGAAATCTGTTTCCATCCTAACACAGAAAAAGGTGAAAGATCAAACTTAATCTCTGTTTCCACATCTGATTTATTTAACAGGATGACTCCTTTTTTTTCTTTTAACAGAGAAATGATTTCCTTTTCATCCTCATTAAAAGAATCAGAAATATCCACCACATAAATTACAAAATCTGCATGGTTCAGATAATCCACTGCCTTCTTCACACCGATAGATTCTACTGTATCGTCCGTTTCCCTGATTCCCGCAGTATCCACAAGATTTAAAACTAAATCTCCAAGTTTTAAAGTTTCCTCCAAAATATCCCTTGTGGTTCCAGCCACATTAGTCACAATCGCACGCTCCTCATCAAGCAAAAGATTCATTAAAGATGATTTTCCAGCATTCGGCTTTCCCACAATAACTGTCCGGATTCCCTCTGATTTCATGCGACCATTATCAAAATTATCCAAAAGAAAATCCAATTTTTTTAGAAGCTCACCAATGACCTGCTTTAATTTTCCAGAATAACCTTCCAAAGAATAATGCTCCGGGTCATCCAGTGCAGCCTCAATCTCTCCCATATGATATAAAAGAACTTCCCTTATTTCTGAAATATATTTTGAAAGCTTTCCCTCCAATTGTTTCACAGCTGTATCTAATGCAAATTCACTTTTACTGGAAATTAAATTCATAACAGCTTCTGCCTGGGATAAATCAATTCTTCCATGTAAAAAAGCCCGCTTTGTAAATTCACCAGGCTCAGCCAGACGTGCTCCATTTTTAAGGAGTAATTTCAAAATCTTTTGCAGCACCAATGCCCCACCATGACAATCAATTTCAATCACATCTTCACAGGTATAACTTTTTGGAGCCTTCATCAAAAGTAAAATCACTTCATCCAGAATTTCATTTTTTTCATCAACAATAAATCCATACTGTATAGTATGTGATTCTTTTTTCAAAAGAAAAGAATCATCCCAGATTTCTTTCCGGGAAGAAACAATAAATTTTTTTGTTCGAAAAAGACGACCGGTAATCAAAAAAGAATCAGGACCACTAACCCTGATAATTCCAATTCCACCACCCATGCCGCTTGCAATACCTGCAATTGTATCTCCCTCCATAAAAATTCCTCTTACCGAAGCACTTGCTGCTAAAGCTATTTGGGCTTCGGCACAAATAGCTTTTTATAAAAAATAATTAAATAAAATTATCTTTTATACGCATCCTTCCAGTATCATATAAAGAAAAAAGAGGCTAAAAACCAGCCCCTTTCCAAAACACGATAACAAACAGAAATTTTTCTATTGTAGAAGAACAAATCTATACATGTAGAACATTTTAGATTTTACCCTAAAAATCTTAAAAATTCCTGTTCATAAAAAAGCTTTAAAAATTACTCATAAAAAATTCAGACTAATTTTCCAGTCCGGAATTCACTTCAGAATATTCCGCCTCAGAATTTTCTTCAAAAGAGGACTGGCGAGATTCAAATTTATCGTCAGAATTTTCATCATACCCATCATGACGTTTAATATCACCATTTTCATATCCGTAATCCCTGTGATGACCATTTCCACGATAAGGTTTACGATAACCATTTCTTCCGTAAGATCCTTTTCCTTTAGAATATCTACCTCTGCCATATCCATTATCCATACCAGGCTTTAAAGCAATGACAACTTTACGATAAGGTTCCTCACCCTCACTATGCGTTTCCACATAACGATCCTTTTGCAAAGTAGAATGAATTACCCTTCTTTCATAAGGATTCATAGGTTCCAGATACACAGATTTATGAATTCTCTTTACCTTCTGTGCAAGATTTCTTGCAAGATTTTCTAAAGTTTCTTTTCTTCTTTTACGATAGTTTTCTGTATCCAGCTTCACCTTAATAAAATTTTCTGAATTACGATTCACAACAAGACTGATCAAATACTGTAAAGAATCTAATGTAATTCCTCTTTTTCCAATCAGTATACCCATTTCATCCCCGGAAAGCTCTACAGATAACGTCTGCTCCTCCTCATTAAAGTCCGTTTCCACATTTACAACCATATTCATTGCATCAAAAACCTTTTTTAAGAATTCTTTTGCAATATCATCTAAAGATAATTTCAAACGAGCACGAATGACAGCAGGCTTATTCATAAGACCAAATAATTTTGAAGAAGGCTCCTCAATAACCTCGTATTCCACATTTTCACTTGAAGCATTAAATTCAATAGAAGCATTTGTCAGTGCTTCACTTACAGTTTTTGCTGTAAACTCTTTCCAATCCATTTTGACTCCTCCTCGTATTACACAACTCCTTTTATACTATTACCGTTTACAGTATAAAATATTATTTCTTTTCCTCATCCCGTCTAAGCATGTTCGCATATGCCGCAATGCTGCCTTCCTTATACTTCTTATTTCCCCTGTTATAAGAATTAACATTCTCTGATTTTTTCACACTCTTTGCCGCTTCAAAAGCAGATAATTTTTTTTCTCCTTTTTGACCAGAGGAAGGATCTGACGCACCATTCTTTTTTACTGCAGGAGAAGGACTCGTCTTAATTCCTAATTTTTCCATACGAACCCTGTTTTTTTCAATATTTTTAGAAACCATCTCATCCATGTTAATATGGTCAAAATAAATATTGATACCAATGGATTGTAAAATACGGAAGACATTACCAGTCACCCAGTAAATTCCTACACCAATCGGAAACATAAAACACATTGCACCAGTTACAAAAGGCATCACATTATTCATGGTCTTCATGGAATTCCCCATAGGATTTTCCTGATTCTGATCTGTTCCAGCCATACTGATTTTTGTACTAATAAACTGTGTAATAACAGACAAAATAGGAATAATCACACTAATGCTTTTATAACTTGGGCTGTTTGCAATATTCAGACCCAAAAAGTAATTAATATGCTTTGATTGATCCCTGACTGCCAAAATCTGATCTGACAATGCACTATATTTTGAAACATTTTTTAACTTATCCCAGGCATCACTGCCGAACTGTCCCAAAACATCTACAAAATAATTAATATCACCTGCATGTTTTCCTGTAGCATTTTTTACAGCATCTGTTACTACATAAGTATTTGTAGATAAATACTTTGAAAGCTCCTCAACCGTTGCACCAGCTTCCCGTAAGCTTTTTGCCAAGCCGGAATAAATATTGTAAACCTGTCCAACATATGCAGGAACATTATAAATTACACGATAAAGTGCGAATAAGATAGGCAGTGTAATTAAAAGCGGAAGACATCCACTGGCAGGACTAACTCCATATTTTTTATATACTGCCTGTGTTTCCATGGAAAGCATCTGCTGCGACTGCTGATCTTTTTTTCCTTTGTATTTTTTTTGTATTGCCTGTAATTCAGGATTCATGATAGCAGACATTTTTGAAAATTTCTGCTGTTTGATCTGCAATGGTATCATAAGTGCATTTACTATAAAAGTAAATAAAATTAAACAAATTCCCGTATTTTGAATGCCTAATGAGGAAAGCACAAAATAAATTCCTTCTAAAATCTTTCCTAAAAGCTTTGCAATCGGTCCTAAAATTGCTCCCTGATAAGTTGTTAAAAAGACGTTCATCATAATCCTTCATTTCCTGCACTAAAACACTAAGGTACAGGATCATATCCCCCTTTCGCAAAAGGATGACATCTTAGAATTCTTTTGACAGCCAAAAAACTCCCTTTTAAAAAACCGTACTTACTAAGTGCCTCCAACGCATACTGTGAGCAGGTGGGCGTATAAATACAGGTTGGTCTTCTTTTTAAGGGAGACAGATATTTACGATATAAATTTATTAAAAAAATCATAATGCTTTTCATAAATAATCTCCATGAAAAAAATGGAAAATTCGCCAAATTAAGAATTTCCGGCTGCAGTTCACACTTTCTTTTTTAAAACATGATGCAGCTTTCCCAAATGTAAAACTGCACCTTCTATTTCCGAATATTTTTTTCCTTTAGCTGTCTTTCTAGCAATAAAAACAATGTCATAACCTTTTTCAAACAAATCAAAATTTAAACGAATACTCTCTCTGATCAATCTGGTAACCCTATGCCTCACTACACTGTTTCCGACTTTTTTGCTAACAGTAATTCCGAATTTATTATTTTCTGACCCATTTGGCAGAAGATACATTACTAAATACTTATTTGCATAGGATTTTCCCTGACGATACACCTTCAAAAAATGTTCATTTTTTTTAATTGATTCAAACACAATTCTCCCTCTATCAACTAGTTTTCTATCCATCTAAATGATGAACAATTTAACAGATTCTAACCAGACTTCTGAAAAATTATCCACAAAAGAAAGAAAAAAACAATAGAAGAAAAGGCCACATAAATGCGACCTATGCAGACAACTTATGTCTTCCCTTTGCCCTTCTTCTAGCTAACACCTTTCTACCATTTGATGTCAACATTCTCTTTCTGAA
>CADBMP010000124.1 GCA_902795775.1 uncultured Lachnospiraceae bacterium
ACACCCATTTCACTACCCATCTGCTGATGGATCACTTTGTCACGGAGCTTTTAGACCTGACCTCATTCCTGCAAAAAAAGACTTCCGCACAGCCGGAATACGATACCGTCCCATCTGTGCATGAAGTCTATGACATCGAAACCATGAACGACTGGTTCCGCTTTGAACTGATCTCCCTTGTGCGTGATAACATCCCTTATAAGAAATGCCGTACCTGCGGAAAATTCTTCATCCCTGCCGGACGTTCTGACCGAGAATACTGTAGCCGGTTCAATCCAAAATACGGAAAGCCATGCCGGGAGATTGGGGCAACCTTGACCTTTGAAAACCGGCATAAAGATGACCGCATCCACCGGGCATATACTCAGGCGTACCGCCGCATGGATTCCAGAAAACGCACCAGGTATATCTCACGGGCAGAGTTTGCCGAATGGGGACGGATTGCAAGAGAAAAACGCACCTTTTGCGAAAATGGTGAGATCAGTTTTGAGGAATTTGAATCGTGGCTTGATGAAACGAAACGGAAATAACCTGCCTAAATGATTTATGCGGAATCCCGACCATCTATTTTACCGTTAGTCAAGATTCCCATAAATTTATCCTTTTTCACTATTTTTTCCGGATAGGAAAATATACTTCTGTTTCCCAATCCTCCGGCGAAAGCGAATCAAACTGTGTCTTGATGTAAAGATCAAATGGAGCACCGGCAATCTCATATCCGTTCTCAATAATCCATGACACGATTGCCCCATACGCCTCTGATAAAGTAGAATACGCTCCGTGATGAACCGTCATGGCACATTCGCACGGTTCCATCACCACGTCTGCCTTATCTTTTTCCTTGATTCCTATAAAGACCTCCACATCAGAAGATTCATGGTTGAACTCCTTATCATAGTATCTGGCACCATTTAATCCCGTAGGTGTCACTCTCTCCTTTGGCACACGCTCAAAAAGCGTCCCATAATATCTGCCAAATTCCTCCACACCCATCATTGCCCGGTTTGTAAGCACATTCATTTGCGGGGAATTTTTCATCTCAATCGTATAACTTTTCTGGTATGTCATAATATCACCTGTCCTTTCAAATACGGAAATATGCGTCTGAAGCTCATTAAGGATAATCTCCCTTTCCTTTTGTTCCTGCTTCAGTCTCTTTTTCTGTTCCCTTAATCTGCCTGCAAGCTCTTTATTATCCGAAACAGCAAGCAGATGCCCGATTTCCTCCAGAGAAAATCCATAACGTTTCAAACGTCCGATATAATTCATGGTGTCAATCTGCTCCGGCAAATAATACCTGTACCCCGTATACCTGTCTACCTCTGCCGGAACCAGAAGTCCGATCTTGTCATAGTGATGAAGCGTCTTTACGCTTACCTGACATATCTTTGAAAATTCTCCAATCTGTAACATCTGCTGTTACCTCCTTCCAAATAATAGATCCGGATCTAAAGACATTCTACTCCCTGCCCCAGGGGGAGAGTCAACACCTATCTTAAAAAACAAAAATAGCAATACCTACTACAAAATACAAGAGTAAATACTGCCATTCAAAGAATTCTGCTATTTCCAATGTTTTAGCTGCGAAAGTGGTGAATCGTTCTGCTGTCTATTAGATTTTATCGTTCTGCTATAACACATTCTGCGTTCTTATAGTTTGCATGGAAATTATCAATTCTAAAGCCCGCTTGCCTCATTTCTTTTAATAGCACATGCATATAAAACCCATGCGTTACAACAGCACTATCGACACCTTCTTTACACAGCAAATCAACAAATGACCTTGCTCTTTTTTCCGTACCCAATCTGCCTTCCATCTGTCTGGAACAATTGATAAACCACTGTAATCTTCCCGATATGTTCCAAAACCAGAGGGGCAGCTTTTTTTCGGTATCAAAACTCGATCTAAGAGGAACTTCATCTATCCATGATATTGTTTTGAAGTTATCCGTAGCAAATAGCATTTTGGCTGTATTTCCGCTTCGTGACAACGTACTTATAAAAACATTCTGAATCCCACTAATAGGGAGTCGCCATGATATATGCTTAATCGGTGATCTATCATACTCTGTACACTCTTTGTCAAATTCATCTGAGGTACACCACCTGCTCCAGTTATAATCCACTTCTCCGTGTCTGATAATAGCAATTCTCATACAATAACTCCTTCAGTAGTCAAAATTCAAAATGTGTGCAAGCTCCTGTTCTTATCATATTCCTCTGCAACTAAGTTAAAATATTCCTATATATCATGAAGTGCTATCAAATCTTTCTCCCTCTCTAAAATCAAATTGTACAGTACTTTGGAACTTTGCAGACCTTCTTTATCATTTACTCCCAAAGAATAGGAAATAAACAAGACCTCAATACTCTGCATTACATAAGGTATGGTGCGGTATTCTTCTCTTTTCAGGTGCATTACGCTGTTGTAGCCTGCAACAGTATCTTTTACGATACGAAACCATTCTTCTGTACTCATCTGATTTTCTTCCTCAACCAACAATCCAAGTAAAAAGTAACAAACATCGAATATCCTAATGTTCGTTTGGCTCAGATCGAAGTCGATATATCCCGAAAATTCCCCATCGGAAAACAGAAAGTTTCCAAAGTGTACATCTCTATGTATCAGTTGTTTGGGCAAAACATCGTAATATTTTTTCAAATTAGACAAAGTTTTTTCATATTGTTTCCTATCAATATTATTCCAATGATCCTTTTCAAAATTATCAAATATCCAACCTTGCATTTCATCTAAAAGACTGTTCTCCCATATTTCATCATCAATATTTATTTTAAGAAATGCCTTGTGCAGCTCGCCGATAATTTTACCCATTTGAAACGGCATACCATCCCATTCCCTAATTGTAACCGCATTTTTTCCTTTTAATCTTTCGATCAGCAAGTAATATTTGTCGCTTTCTGTTGCAAAATCCGTTCCATTCTCATTTGAAATGATATGAGTAACTGGTATATTATTTTGTTTAAGCTCATTTATAAATTTAATATTTCTGTCAAGTGCCTTTTTGTCAGTATATTCTTTAAGTACATATTTGTCGCCAATCTCCCACGCTGTTTCTGTTATTTGTTTTCCACAGTTTTCATTGATACCCCATTGTTTTAATATAATGTTCATGCACTTACCTCTCTTAAATCTATATTTTTTCCTCCATATATTGCCGTTTTTTCACTCAGGATAAATCTTAATTTCTCTCGTTCTATCACCTTTCAGCTTTTTCTCCATAATCTCATAAACCAGCTTTACATCATGATTCAATTCTAAAATCCCATGCCCTGTTGTTTTATATCCTCTCTTTTCATAAATACAGACCGCCGGCAGAGAAGCATCCAAAACAGCCGTGTCATATTTTTTCACAATCTCACTTTCCAGACAATCCATAATCTTCCTGCCACACCCCTGCCCCTGATACTCCGGCAGCACATACACTCCTGTAATGTGATTGCCATCATAACAGCCTGTTCCAACAAGAACACCTTCTTTCACCAAAACTCCCATGTTTCCAGATGTGATTCCTTCTTTCACATGCTCCTGGCTATGATGTCTGCAAAAAAACTCTACCACCTCGCCCGGATAATACTTGGGGTATATGGCTCTGATCGTGGTGTGCAGAATAAAGTGAATCTTTTCTGCCATTTCAAGTGTTATTGTAATATATTTCATTTCATCCTCCATAAATAACAGTTTATATCCACGGAATTTCTTATTTTCCAAAAATTCTGGCTATTATTTTATCCGTGCATACATCTTCATATCCAGCATTTCCCCATTCTTGACAGCGTTCCTTCTAAGCAGACCTTCATACTGAAACCCTGCCTTTTCCAGAACCCGACAGGAAGCCACATTATAAGCGAATGGCTCCGCATAAATGCGAACAATGTCACTATTCTCAAAAACATACTCACAAATTTGTCTAACAGCCTCTGTCATAATTCCCTTTCCCCAATATTCCTCAGAGATATAATATCCTAATTCAGCCGTTAATCTATGAATGTTTTCCCGACGGAATACGCTGATACTGCCAATGGCACGATTCTCTACCGTCACAGCAAAAGCAAACGTGTCATTTTCATCAGCAGAAAGCATGGCACCAATATACTCCTGCCCATCTTTCTCCATATACGGAAAGGGAAGTCCATCCCTCAAATTATCCTGAACATTTTTATTTGACAAGGCAAGTGCCAGATCAGATGCATCTGATAGTAACCATTTTCTAATTTTACAATCCATTTTTCCCTCCATATTTATATTTTCAAATTTGCATACACATGAACAAAGTGAATCATTTCAAATACAATTCCTATCATACACAGCATCAGATTTTCACGCCATAAGCCAATGCACACATAATAAAGTGGCGGCAATGCGACGATAAAAAACATCATAATCCCAAACGTCTGATAACCATGAAAATAGAATCCCCATCCCAGATAATTCAGACACAGGACAACAACCGCTGCAACAAATCCCAATCTGCAAACACCTTGCCCTATATCAAAAACAGAAGCCTTTTCCCGAACGAGAAAAGTCATGATTATAATGCACAAAGAACCTGTTACCTTTTCGCACACATCCAAAATAACGGAAAATTCCTGCATATTCATGATCGGATTACTTTTCAGCTTAAAAAGCGGCATGAGCATATACGGGATTTCCTGCAATGCAAATAGAAAAAGTCCTATTACCCAAAATCCGATATACCAATCTCCAAATAATTTTATCCATCGGAACATATCACTCCTCCAAGCATCCTGCTTTTTATATTTTCTCTATCACTTCTTCCTTTTCTTTGGATCTGGTAATTCATCTACCATAGCATTTAGCAGACCGCTTAAAAATTCCTTATCATCTACATCTTCGACCAATAGCATTTCCTTTGCCCCCTCATAAGGTAATTCCTTCGGAGCATTTGGCATAAGTTCATTTGCTGATTTTGTTGGCTTTACCAAAAATCTGTCATCATATATTCCTCCAATTACTTTCTGCCTATAGTAAAGGATATATTCGCCCATCATTGCCTTATAGGATATATCCTCCAATCCCGATAATTGTTCTAATATAAAACTCAAATACTCTTTGCTTGATGCCATAGCCACTCCTCCATGAACCCGGAATTTATATGTTTTCCATTCGCAATTCTTTACACTTCCATTCTTCGCCCAGAATACAATATGCCTCAGCAGTATCAGGAACCACATCTTCAAAACCAACCGCTTTATAGCAGTAGTAGGCTGAGAGGTTATTCTCAAAAACACCCAATGATGCCCGCTTCGCACCATAGATTTCAAATGCAAACTTTAGTCCCAATCGAATCATCTCTTTTCCATAGCCATTTCCACGTTTGTCAGAATCAATAATAACAAATCCAAAACGCAATTCATCCAGTAATTCATTTGGATTTCTCAATGTAAAAAACCCAACGATTCCTGTTTCATCAAATGCAGTAAACGGCATAAGCGATTCGACAAAACCAAATTCCTGTTTCGTTATAGGAAACTTACCAAGTATTCCTGCTGTCCACTGATAAAATACTTTCTCATCCTGACACCATGATAATATGGCATTAACATCCGAGGCTTTATATGGTCTTACTCTAATCATACATTTCTCCTCATAAATCCGAAATTTGTCTTAAACTGATAAGCATTATATATTCTTCCGCATTTTCATAGGCTATTTCAAAACCCAGTTTCAAATACATTTTTGAAGCATAATTCTGTTTTTGGACGGAAAGAGAGGCTTGCTTATACCCGTCTTCTTTTAACAGATATAACATTCGTTTCATCATTTCAGTACCAATACCAAGACCACGATATTCTTTATATAACGCAATAGCAAAGGATGGAGTTTCGTCATCTATATGTCCGTAATCGTTCATTATCCGCACCCAGACAGCTCCGACTATTTTTTCATTTACCTCTGCCACCAGACAATTATCACCTGATCTCTGTCCAAAATTCTCAGTATAGACTTTCAATTCTGGATTGTTGATTATACTCCTATCCGGTGGAAGCACCCCCTCCGAAATAAAAATTGCTTCATATAAAAATTCGTTCAATACCCCATATTCAGTATCTTTGATTTCTCTAATAAAATAGTTCATTCATATCACCAAATTGTCGTTTTC
>CADBMP010000125.1 GCA_902795775.1 uncultured Lachnospiraceae bacterium
ATTGTTTTGCAATAAAGCAGAGGGCGAAAATATGTTCGATTATTCTGCCTGAATAAAGTGTGTATTTGGATTAATCAGCAAGCCCTAATTAAGCAATTACTTTTTATAATGTATAGGAGATGGATGTGATAAAGAACAGGTTGAAAGTATTACGGGCAGAAAGGGATTGGACACAGGCTGATTTGGCAGAAAAGGCGGGGATATCCAGACAGGCGGTAATATCTATTGAAAAGTATAAATATACACCATCTTTGGAACTTGCTTTTCGGATTGCTGAGGTTTTTGGTGTTCCTATCACAGAGGTTTTTCGTTTAGAGAGAGGTGATAATACGCTATGAATGAACAAAAAATTTTATTAATTGTACTTGTTGTGGCTGTGGCAGTAACGATAGGTTTATATGTACTTAAAGCTATAAAACAGGTTAGGTATAGAAACGATGAGAGATGGAATCAAATACAATTAAGGGCTATTCAAATTGCAGATATCATAAACTGGGTACTGGTTGTTTTTTTATTTGTGCTGCAAATGACTGAAAAAACAAATTCGTCTATTTCTATATCACGATTGGTCACCTGTGGGTTGATATATTTTGGATTGCATAATCTGTTAGAACTCTGTGGAATAGCATTCTTTGACAGGAGTATGTAGCAGACAGCGTTTTTTGCAATTGTTCGGTAAGAAGATGGAAAAGATACCAGAGAAGAAGTGTGCGATAGAATTGCAAAACATTTTGGATTTGTGCAATAGTTTTAAATATCTGGAGGATGATTATGGAAGAGGTAGCGGATGAAGAGATGATCCTTGATATTCAGAGGGTGGCTCACAGGCTTAACACAAATACATTGAGCCTTGATGAATATTTGAATCATGGTGGCATTTATAGTGCAGACATGATAGATGATTGTGATTGTGGAGGATTTGCAAATAAATGTCAGGTTGCCGGCATAAAAAGCAAGGGCTGACGGGGAAGTGTTTGATTATTTGCTGCTATTGGTCGAGAATGTCGGTTTAAAATCAGAGGATAGCTGAGAATCACTTAGTATTGCTAAGGGGCAGGTGAGGGAGGTGGAATCTTATATGATAGGATTTCTATTTTGGAGCATCGTTGCAGTAGTATTTATGGGAATAGGGATTAGCAACAGGAAATCGGAACAGGCAGTGGGTTTCTTTACAGGTGTAAAACCGCCGGTTGTGCGTGACGTGAAAAGGTATAACCATGCAGTTTCCATGCTGTGGTTTATCAGTGCGGTTCTGTTTGAAATAATGGGTGTCCCGCTTTTATTTCTCGAACAAAATTCGCCAGTATTTATGTTTGTGATATTTGGAGTGGTTTTTTTAATAATAGGAATGATCATTGGTTATCTCAGGATTGAAACAAAATATAAGGAGCAGATATGAGGTAAAGGAGATTAACCCCTTGACCTTTACGGTGCGTAATGGTTTAAAATGATTTAAAATGGCAGATTGCAAATGCTACATGTGGCTACCAGGCAAAATGCAAAGGATAGGCAGGATTAATGAAAAGGAGACGATAGATGTCAGAGGAGAAAGTTATAAAGAGAAAGAGAAGGCGCAAAAGAGCGGTCAAGCGTTCGGTTGTAGATAGTGCAGCGAGAAATGCGGCTGTGCTTACAGATGGGTGTAATCCTGAGTTTGTCATTGGAGCAGATTTTGATGGTATATTTGAGATGCCGATTATAAAAAGACCAGAAAAGTATATCATTCCAAAAAACTTAGTGCCGTTTAGTAAGATGGAAAAGGCTGATCCGAAGTCTTTTGCGGTGTGCGAATATGAAAACGATGCAGAGTTTAAAGATATTCTTGTTCATCCAGACGAATATATTGATATCTTGAAGAAATATCAGGGGTTTATTGCTCCGGATTGTTCTGTATATCGTGATATGCCGCTTGCCATTCAAATTACGAATATTTACAGAAGCCTGGGCAAAACGCACCACAAGTGGTGCGTTGGATATCTGTTTTCAGAAACATGGTGTATATGTCATACCATGTGTGCGTTGGGGCGATGAAAGGACTTATACAAGGAAGTTTTTACCAGAGAGAGTTGCCTTCTCGGGTGTAGAGAAACATTCCATCGTTTCGGTTGGAAGTTATGGTCAACTGAAAGATAGGGTTAACAGATATTTCTTTGAAGCGGGGATGGATGCCATGATGGAAGAGTTAGAGCCGGAGATTGTACTTGTTTACAGCAAGATGCCGGATCAAATTGAAGAGAAATATCCAGATACGAAGTTTGTAGAATATCCCGATTGGACAAGCATAGTGAGGAATAATTATTGGGAGCAAAGACACGCCTTATTGTGTTAAGATAAGGGCGTGAATTTTTATGTAGGCGTGTCTTTTACAGAGATGATCTATATAAAGGGACATATGGGGATAATGCGAAGAATATTCCGGATGAGCTGCAGTTCAGGAATAAATTGCCTGAAAATGATGCTGGGTTGAAACATATTTTTAGGGACAGACCGGGACATTTTTCGGATACTCCCCAGAATAGAAAGCTATTGGAAGAACTTGCCAATGATTTGTCTGCACACGCAGGGAAAGATATCAGGGGAAATGATTGGAATCTCAGAGATTTGGATGATGGATCACAGATATGGGTTCAAAGTCAAAATGGAATTATTCAAAATGGTGGGATAAACAGACCACCAAGAGCATGGGATGAGTATACTGGTCTAAGTAGAAATATAATGGGAAGTCGAGGTGATGATAAATGAATGAATTTGAACTGTTTACATTGATATATTTTGCTTTGGACGCATTTTATGGCACTGAAATTGATGATATATTTATTCATACTGTATTAAGTGACATGAATCCATTTGTGTGGACCGATGAGGGTTCGGCTGATCCTGCAATGTATAGTGAATACAAGGAGTTTCTTAATGGCAGAGAGATTTCGATAGATAATAGCTTTGAAATTGCCAGGGAGTATTTAAAGACAATAGATTATGCAGATGTTACTCCGGCATTAAAAGATGTGACGGAAGAAAAGTGGTTGGCTG
>CADBMP010000126.1 GCA_902795775.1 uncultured Lachnospiraceae bacterium
ATCCGTAGTACCGCCGGTGCCGTATAATTCCTTATATCCTTCCTCTGCTGTCAGGACGCTCGCTTTTCCAAGCGGCCCGAAGTCAGAATTAAAAACAACGGCTGTTACGCCGTTGACAATATCAGATGTTGATTCATCCCCGTTATTGATGATATGAAAATAAGAACCCGGTCTTACTTTCTTCTCACCAATCTGAAAATATCCTGCCATTCCTACTTGACCTCCTTTTTAAGAAATGCTGAGACAATCCTTTCTGCCTCTTTCTTTGTCGCCTTTGTTCTTCCTTCCAGCCGGAAAGCCGCTGTCACGCACTCCGGAGCTGCACCGAATAAATTTTCAGATGCCGCCGCGAACTCAGTGACATCGTATTCTATTTCCGGTGCCGCCGGAGCGGGATTTTTTTTCTGTTCCTCTTTTGGAGCAGCCTTTTTTTCGCCCTTTTCCAAAATTACACCTCCCTCGTTTTCTGAATAGCGATATTCGCTTTCATAAGTCTGTGTGGCTGTGCCCTGTACCGCAGGATTCCAAACCGTCCGGTGACGATGACCTGCCCCGATTTCAGATAGTCCGATTTGTAATCCACCTGTAATCTCTGTACCCGCAGCGGTGAACCATCAAGCAGTTTATACTCCGCATCTTTGCTGAGCATTTCTGCTGTAGCCGCAGCCATTTTGAATCTTGTTTCATTATGCGGGCATAAAAAATGAAGTGCCATTCTGCACTCCATCCATGCCACCGTATTTGTTGTTTCCATCTTTCCCAGAGACAAAAGCCTACAATATATCACAGGTGCATCCCTTGAAGCCACCGTAACCCTTTCCATCCTGTCAAGCCCTATGATGACCGCATTCTCATACAGCTCTTTCAGATACAGGTTCATTCCGATCACCGGATCTGGGTCGGTAGTCTCCTGCCCTGTGTACTCGATGATGTCGAACCGTATCTCGCACCCTATGAGCAGCTTTGTCTTCCCGTCCGGTATTTCAAAGCTGTCTGTACGGCTCCATGCAAATACATAGAGTGATTCGTCATCAGGATTCAATATGACATCCTTCAGGCATTTTTTGATTTCCGGTTCGATAAGCTCTGGGAATACATCCGCCGCATTCTGACACACCAGAATAACGCTCAAAGCTCCGTCTGTATTTCTTTCCGGACCGGCCTGCATATCGTAGTTATATACAATCCTCGGATAATGTACGTTATCCTCCCATCCGGGCTTTTCATCATCCGGCGGAGAGAGACAGAATACAGCAGGCTCTCCCGCATACTGTGCTAACATCTTTGCAAGTGTTTCTGATTCACAGAACCTTTTCCGTATCAATTCCCCTATATCCATTACTACCTCCTATCATGGATCGCCCGGATCACCGCCATTGCCGGAGTCCGGATTGCTCGGATTGTTCGGGTCGCCCTGATTTCCCGAATCTCCACTGTTATCAGGTTCCGGATAGCTGAATACCTCAGTCAGGTCCTCAGACCACCGGATTTCCCACTGACCGTCCGCCACCTCATTTACAGGAATGATGGTGTGATTCGTCACATTTCCTATCTTTGGATAGAACTGCACGATCAGAACATCCTTCTTTATGCCGGTCACAATTCCCTTCCGGTCAAAATCCCATGAGGAATGCCTGCACCACACAAGCCACCCTTTTTCAATGGCGGTCAGGTCAAATTCGTTTTCTGTCGTTTCTTTCAGTAGCCCCATCAGATAAACCTCCTATGTGTACGGTTCGCTGTAAATCTTTTCGATTTCAGTCAATGCTTTTTCCGTAATCCTATCTAAGAACGGTCTCGGTGCCATATTGCTTGTGCCGTTCTCTAAATATCCGGCATAGCTCGCACCGGATTCCAGTTCGGCAATGACTTCTACACCGCCGCTCTTTGCCTGCGTCTTGACATTTCCATTCCAGTGTAGCCGGAGATTTCCTGTCCGTCTTGCCGGAGGTTCTCCCGGAGCAGATGCCTGATAGGTAGACTTAAACGGATACTTCCTGTATTTTCTCCCACTCCTCTGTCCTTTCAATACCTCTAACTCGGCATTACGGAGAGCATTGACCGCCCTGACGCCTCTGGATGCCGCCTGCCTGTTGACCTTTGCAGTGATTTCAGATACTTTCGCCCGGACAGCAGCACCCGGACTTCGCCCGGAGTTACTTGAAGCCGTTTCCGTCCATAACCTCACCGTACATCTCTCCTTTCCTCTGCGTAATAGATAGTGGCAAGTCCAAGACTTCCTGCATCGTCTACATCTATGATATAAAATACCCTGTCCCCAAGCACGAGCCGCTCACGTCTTTTTGCCATCGGTGGTCCATTCTGCACGATTGTATGTGTGACCGTATTTTTTCCATCACTCCGTTTTGCCACTTCCTCGGCATTTGCCTGTGCAAGACAACCCTTTATGATCCTGGTGCCATCGCCGGATATTTCATTGACCACCCTTCCATTCTGGAGTACCTTCTGCTCCTCTTTCTCTACTACAAAATCGTTGAACAGGTTGCCTGGGCGAAGATACATGAAGTTCCTTGCATTAACCATGTCTGCTACCTCCTGTTCTCCATCATACCTGTATGGAAGTATGGTGGTTTTCCAAATCCGTCAGCACAAAATGACGGAAGGGCGGTTTCTGTATCGCCTATCTCTTTTTTCAAGTCTTCATAATCCTTCCGCCATAACTTTGCCCTCGCACCAAGGTCATATTCAAGAGGACCGGTCTTAGTGTCAGGTTCATAAGCGAATCTGCGACAAATGCTTTCCAGACACATCAATTTTGCCCGTTTCCATCTCTTTGGATAACAGTCGAGAGCTGCTTGAATCTCTGCATCTGTGAGAGCTGCTGTCATACTCTCACCTTCTACCATAGTATCTCCAAGCTCAAACCGCATCCGATCAATTCCGTTGTCTTTTATTTTTGTCGGATCATAATTATAAGCCTTCGTTTCCATCAGCATCACCGCCAATCTCAGATTCGTCCGACTTATGTATTTCTTTAAGTTCATCCTGACGAGCAGTTACAGCGGGTAAAACGCCTTTCCTTTTTTCTGCCAAATACAAAAGCAATAATACATCACTACTTCTAATATCAGCAATGGCCTCTTTCGCCTCATCTGTATTCATCTGCAAGATTACAAACGCCTCATTTACAGCGTCTGGACTTACTGCGACTGTAGTATATCCTTCTCCGTCCTTCACAGATATTTCTACTTTTCCAAAAGGCATTTCTCTTTCTTCCGTTTCTACCGGCACAATGGAAATAACCCCTAATTTTTCCTGCCTTTTCGGATCTTCGACAAGTTCTTCAGGTATGGAATCCCCAATAAAAAACTTTTTTCCTCCAAAACTGCAAGGAATTTTTGCAACTAATACCATACGGTCCCCTCCTTACACAGCATCTGCAAAATACATTCCGAGGTCATCTGCTGTCTTCTTCATGTCATTTGCCATAAGTCCTTCGATAAACTCAGAATGCGTGCCGGACTCTCCTTCATAATTTAAGACAGGCATGATATTTCCATCTCCGAGCATATCCCATACAAAAATATAACCTGCGGATGGTTCATCAATTCTCGGAGTATCAGTAGCATAAGCAAGCAGGAAACCGTTTGGATCTCCAATAAATTTCATATCCGCTTCCTGTCCGAGTTCTGCACCGTTTTTGATAGATCGCTGCACAGTAACCTTCTCCATCTCAAAAAGCTGCGAAAGCACATTGACGTTTACTCTTGCAGGGTTAGCAGTAGTTCCACCGTACTTGATTCGCTCTAAAATTCCAGGATGCAGCTTTAACTTGTTATAAACATTCACCCCCAGTGCAAGCACATTTGGTCTGCGGCCTGTTTTTTCTTCCATCTCTGTTGATTTCTGATCAATATATTCAACAGGATCTGAATTGTTGTTGGAAAACTTGATAAACTGGCTGCTATTTGCAGGAACGCTGTCAACACCTGAATATCTCTGTGTCCACGCTGATGCTTTGAAAAACCTCTCTGCAAAAATGGAATCCAAATGAATATTGGACTGTCCTGCCATAACCCTTGTCCTCTGCATACGGGTGTCTCTATATGCCATCGGTCCCTGTCTGCGAGAAATATCCGTCTGTCTGATACGATCTACTCCCATAATCATCTGATCGACCTTGCAGGCATAACTCTCTGTGTGCTCAGACAATACCGCAGGGTCAACTTTTCCATATGCCGGTTTTCTTTTCCAGTTATCCCGGAGTAAATCCTCTTTATTGAAAATATAATAATTATCAGAGGATAAAGTTACCGGACAAATCGGAAAAATTGTTTTTGCAAATGCTTTCGCATCATTCTGAAAATAAGCGAGTGCCATATTTGACAACGCTGTGTGTGGTCTAAATGCACCTTTGGCAATATCTGCCTGAATGCTACCTGTAGTTCTCTCTCCCATTTTTATAATCCTCCTTATCCTTAATTCTTCTGATATTTGGTAATCTGCACTCTGAAGTAATCGCCCTCATGAGCTGCGCTTAAAGCAGTACCGATCACATAATCGCCTGTTGCAGCTGTAGCAGCAAGCCCACCTGTAGCAGCCGTAACTTCCGCACCTTTAGATATGTCAGCACTTGCGATAACATATCCTATATCTTTAATCTGGATATCAATATCATCACCGACCTCCACTTTGCCAGATTCAGCCCCGGAAACGTCATTATAGCCAGCCTCGATAATAGCAACTCCAACAATCGGAGCAGTACCATCAGCAGCAAGAACCACATTTCCAGCTGAATCATATTTCAGCAGTTTGTTTCTACAATCCGGTACTGCTGTACCCGCTTTTTCCACAATGGTTACACTCTGGTTGATCTGTGTCCCGTTAAAATTTTTTGCCATAGTCTTTCTTGCCTCCCTTCTTAAAATCCTGCCTGTTCATCATATTCAGCCATTAACTCAGGGTTTTCTTCCCATGCCTTCGCAATGGCACTTGTATATGATAATCCCGGATCAGCTTCCATGTACCCTTTTGCAATCTTATCAATCTTTACCTCGGCAGCATTATCTGTTTCTCCATGGCCTGCCTTGCCAATCTCTGAAAATACGCCTGATTTTTCAACTGTTTCAACCGTCTGATCCAAAAGTGCAATCATATCATTGTAAGCAGTTCCACCGGCGGCCTTTAAAGACTTCAAGGTTGGCACAAGTTCCTCCGGCTTTTTCCCGATAATCTCATATCTTTTTGCAACTGACATGAGTTCCCTGTCTTCTACATCTTCTTTGAATTTTTTCAAAGCCTCGATTTCTGCCCTGACTGCAGGATGCAGATTTTTATAGACATTTTCCTCTCCACCATCCAGACCGGTACCAGAAAGATTTTCCTGTGCCTGCATAGTAGCTTTCATAACAGATTCCTCCTGTGTTTCTTTCGATTTTTGCACTTCGGAATCTGCGCCTTCTGCCGGAGCACCATCTTCAACACCATACTTTTTCTCAATGCTTTCATAGAATGCTCTTTCTGCATCTGTCATTTTGCTCTTATCAACTCTCATTTCCTTTTCCTCTCCTTTCAATTCGATTATAGCCGGCACTACCGCATTAGTTCCGGCTGCTTTTTCGATATTTGCATTCAGTCTGCTTATTGCAGATTTCATAACATCCAAATCTGCCTCTGTTACTTCTACCTTCTCTTTGGCAATGCTTGCCAAGGTACCGCTAGACCATTTAGACACACATTCCACCATGACAGACTGAAATTCATCAACACTTTTTTGCATTGCGGCCGCCCTTCCTGTACTATCCAAATCTTCATCATTGAGAATTGAACATAAAGAAGATTGCAACGCATAACATGTATCCCAAATTTCATCCGCAATTTTGCTGTTCTCAACAATGGAAAGTTTTTCAGCAAAACTCATGGAGTTGCCCTTTGTTATTTCCTCCACAGCAGTATCAATCTCGCTCTGCTGTATTCCTGCAGCTTTTCCTATAAACGAAAGCAATCGTTTAATAACTCCCGGCTCTTTTTCGATACTGTTAGGTTCTGTCTGCTGCTCAGCCTTCCTTTTCTTGATCATGGTATGTGCATCAGGATTGGCACCCTCATCAACAAAATCTACTTTTGTGACTTTAAGATTTTTGAGCTTATTCGCCAATTTTCCAACCTCCTTCCTCCCGTTCATAATGCTATTACCAAATATTTTAATTCGGGCTCGTTTCTTGCCCTGTGTTCGCCTTTAGACCGTTTAATGATGTTACATAGCATTCCAGTCTTAAAGGCTCGTACCGCCAAAATTACACACCATAGAGCGTCTATTTTGGACCGTCCTCTCCTATTCATCTGTATCTTTCACCTCCACTCGCTCAGCAACACCCTCTATGCTAAACATAGAGTAAGTTCCATCTTTTACCTTCTCCCATACATCAGGATCTGTTACCTTAAAGCCAATCCACCAGCCTACTGGAAGTGTTCCTTCTGGTATTCCCATAGCCTGCATTTTTTCCGGTGTGAATACCACACTTTCAATCAGCTTTGCCACCACTCCGCTTTCCGGATCGTGCATTTCTCCACCATCGCCATAAAACATCACATATTCATAGGCAGCATTTTCTAAAACATCCGGCTCAATAATATCGCCCTGCCAATCCTCTATCACTTCACCATCTGCTCTGATAGCCACCGAAGCCCACCCAAACGCGAGCATCCTATCATCATCCCGCTTGCAGATAGTATATTTATTCGTTGTATCTGACATTTTTTAACTCCTTTCAAAAAAATCTTGCATCTAAAATCAAATAATGGTATATTGAACA
>CADBMP010000127.1 GCA_902795775.1 uncultured Lachnospiraceae bacterium
GGGATTATCACAAAAATACAGAGAAAGTTAAAGTGAACAAGTCTATTGCTTCAAAAGATAGGGGTGAACGACTTGCAGACCTGTATGAGGCATTTGAAAGTCTTGGATATAAACAGCAGGATGAAGTGCTCGCTTATGCCGAAGGTTATGTATTGGCAAGAGCGGGAAAACTTACATTGTCAGAAGTGTTTTAATGCATTGTTAAAAGGGGCATAAGACAGCAAGTCCCTTGTGTATTGGAAAGGCTTGAGGAAAGGATAGAAAAAGTCAAAGTAATGTAAGTGACCATATGGAAATATTATATATAAGGAAGGGCATTGGAGAAATCCAGTGTCCTTTTTGTATATTTTTAACAGTGAAGTATCGAAAATTACCGGGGAAATACTTTGGGTGATTGTGCATATATTCGGAAGTTTTCATGTTTTAACAAGTGATATTCGTATAAGGATATAACGGGGGAGCGTGTACTCCCCCCTGCTCATTTCTACGGAACATAAAACGAACAGGAGAGAGGTGGTGATATGCCGAGGGCACCGAGCGAAAAAGCAGTTGAAGCAGAAAAGCTATTCAAGCAGGGGATGGCTATGGTGGATATTGGAAAGAAGTTAGGGATATCTCCGGGGACTATCCGCAGTTGGAAAAACCGATACGGATGGGACTTGAAAACCTCAAAAAAAAACAAATGCAACGTTGCGAAAAAAGGTGATAAAAAAAGTGCAACGTTGCAGAAGAAAAAGAGGGGAGGGCAGCCGGGAAACCAAAACGCAAAAGGTGGTTCCGGTAATCCACATCCTTCAAAGAAGATTGCTCCTGACGCTGCATTAAAGCATGGAGTATATAGCGCAGTAATTATGGATGCTCTGGATGATGATGAACGGGAGCTGTTAGAGTATGTTTCAACAGATGAAGAGCAGTTATTGATTGAGGAAATACAGCTTTACACGCTTAGAGAGCGTAAAATACTTAAAGCCATGAAGAAATACCGGGAGCAGAAGGGGGATGTTACTGTCGCAGATGTTACAAGGGTTGAGCAAAAAAGGAATTTCGATAATGAGGAGGATAAAGCAGAATATGAGAGGCGGGTAAAAGAAAAAATTGACAAAGGGGATAGATTGCCGGGAAATTCATATAGCATATCAACACATACTACGAATAAAGATATGATTATTGCCAGATGGGAGCAGGAGTTATCTTCTGTTCAAAGTAAAAAAACAAAAGCAATCGAGGCTTTATCTAAGCATAGGTTGGAAAAAAGGAAAATAGAGAATGAAGATTCTGGACAGGAAATCGTAGATGATTGGATTTCTGCTGTGGTAGAAGGAGCTGAAGGGATATGAGCGAGAGAGTGAAGGTAGAAAGGAAAAAGTTTTTTCGTCAAAGGCTTCCGGTGTATCGTGAAAACCCAGTTATCTTCTCGGAAGAAGTGATTAGGTTTGAGCCTGATTCTTGGCAGCAGGAGGCATTGATGGATTTATCGAACAGTCCTAAAGTTGCAATCAAGTCCGGACAGGGTGTCGGAAAGACATCAATGGAGGCTATTGCCCTGCTGTGGTTTTTATGCTGTTTCCCATATCCCAGAATCGTTGCGACAGCACCGACAAAGCAGCAGCTCCATGATGTGTTATGGTCTGAGGTCAGCAAGTGGCAAAGCAAGTCTCCTCTGCTCACAGAGCTCCTGAAATGGACTAAGACATATATTTACATGGTCGGACAGGAAAAGCGTTGGTTTGCAGTAGCGAGGACTGCTACAAAACCAGAGAATATGCAGGGATTCCACGAGGACAATATGCTGTTTATCGTGGACGAGGCTTCCGGTGTTGCAGATCCTATTATGGAAGCGGTACTAGGAACATTGTCAGGTAAGAATAACAAATTATTGATGTGCGGGAATCCGACGAAGACTTCCGGCACTTTTTTTGATGCTTTCAATGTGGATCGTGTTCACTATAAACTGCACACTGTATCATCCAGAAATAGCGGAAGGACAAATAAAGACAATATTGCATCTTTGGATAGGAAATATGGTAAAGATAGCAATGTAGTCCGGGTGCGTGTTGATGGAGAATTTCCGACACAGGAAGATGATGTTTTTATTTCTCTTTCGGTCATAGAGCAATGCGGAAACAAATTATACGAGCTGCCAGATGATAAGGGGATGCCATATATTATGTTTGGTGTTGATGTGGCGAGGTTTGGTGATGATGAAACAGTCATATATAGGAATGCAAAAGGAAAGATAAAGTTGGCAGCACACAGCAGAGGACAAAACCTTATGTCAACTGTGGGAGATATTGTTGCACTATATAAAAAGACAATTAGGGAGTGTTCGGATTACAAAGGCAGGATATATGTAAATATTGATGATACCGGTCTGGGAGGCGGCGTTACAGATAGAC
>CADBMP010000128.1 GCA_902795775.1 uncultured Lachnospiraceae bacterium
GCATCAGATGCTTTATTGAACATCTCACCGGCTTTTTCCTCCTTACCGGTCAGACTGTATCTGCACTCAAAAAACAAAGAAACTAAAATTACGATCCATACAATTTCCCATGTAAACAGGATAATCAACAGGGCAATGCCCAAAGGCAGGCTGATGACCTCCTTCTCTTTATGACAAATATGAAGCGTATTATTTTTCAGCTTATCCCAGATAATCTGGAACAGATGATGCATTTTTTCCGAAAAGGAATGCTCATCTGCTTTCTTCTGTCCCTCTGAAACCGTATCTTTCACATTCTGATACTGGCTCTGTTTTTCATACTCTGTCGTCACCACGCTGGTTTCCGGCGAAGTCACCTTTCCTTTTTTTTCTAAATAAATCATGGCATCCAGAAGGTCCCCTCCGGCCGCATCAAATGCCTCCTTTGCCTCCTCATAAGTTACATTGGCACGCTTTCTTAATCTTTCAATTTTTGCTAATTTGTCTTCATTATTGTTCATATCATGAAGCCTCCTTCCTATTCTCTGTCTGCTTTTGAAAACAATGTTATTTCCTCATCCCCGGAATAACTTGCTTTCACTTAATTACAAAACTTAGTATAAGCTTCTGATATTAAATCGTCCTTTAAGAAAAATTAAAATTAGATTAAAATTTCAAACCTCTCCGCCCGGTTCCTCATTGGCCATGCTCGGTATAATACTGTTCCAGTTTTTCCCTGCAGCCAAGGAAAATGGATTTCATATTCGGGTCAAACTGTGTTCCCATGCCCTCGCACATGATTTCGGCACTCTGTTCAAAGCTCATGGGTTCCTTATATACGCGTTTGCTCACCAATGCATCATATACATCCGCAATCGCCATAATCCTTGCCTCAAGCGGAATCATGGTGCCCACCAGCCCCTCCGGGTACCCCTTGCCATCCCATCTCTCATGATGATACCTTGCCACATTATATGCCACCCGGACAAAACGCTCCTCCTCGATTCCCTCTAAAAGGATCATCACCATTTCACCGTTTTTGGAAGAATGTGTCTTCATAATATCATATTCCTCATCATTAAACCTTCCCGGCTTATTAAGGATAGCGGAGTCAATGGTAATCTTTCCGATATATAAGATTCCATAAATTCATATGCCTTCTGTTCCTCTGTGCCATCACTAAGATCCAGAAAATACCCCTGCCTCTTTCCACTTCCCTGTATCGTGAAATAAGAAATGCCGCACACGACCGTCATATTCCCCGTCTTGAATTTTGCAGAAGCTATGATCTCCGTAAAGCTTTTCCGGTATCTGCAAAGAAATCTCTTTCTCAAAAATGATGTCCTTCTCTCCCACAGCCCCGGACACAGATGCTTCAATATCACCAAGCAGCCGGCTAAAAGCATAATTGCCCTCATCCATCTTTAACGCATCTGCCATATCGCCTTCTGATATTCTCTCTTCAATCCGCTCCATTTCAATTTTTTCATCATTGATGAACTGTATGGTAAAGATGGTCCGCCTGAGAGGAGCTCCCCATTCCCGGTCCATGCTAAAGAACCTCGCCTGGCACCAGCCGTTCTCATTGCTCATATATTCACATGCAATGCTCTTTTTATCCAGCCTTTCATCAAGCGTATTTAAGTCCACAAATTGTCTCACAAGACTTTTATAATTATCTGCCGCATCCGAGCCTAACATGCTGAGAAGATGTTCCCTTGCCCCCGCATTCCGTATCATGATCCGCTCGGATTCCGTCGCTGAATGTAACGGTGCCATTTCATCATTTTCAAGGTCAATAATGTAGATATTTTCGTAAATATCGGACATGTACGAAATACCGGATTTCCTAAGCTCCATTTTCTTCCACGCCCTTTGGTAAGAAATGGCAGAAACAATCCTTGCAGTGAATAAAATGCTCCAAAGCATAAGCAGAATAATCACCGCATAGAATCCAATCCCTTCCGTATATTTTTTATGATAACTATATTTAATGCTATAATTTGAAAGATCCATGAAATCAAAAAAATAAAACATCATTCCCACCGTAAGCTCAGAATTACCCTTAATCGGAAATTCCGAATCTTTGACCGATGGATAATAAATCAGATAATCCCCCTTGACCAGCGGAATCAGCAGATTCCCGTCGTGCAGGTGTTCAAACTCAATATCCTCCAGCTTGTAATTCCTAAGATCCAGCGTCTGTGTCTTCGCCTTGGGCGTTCCTGTGTACTGATGGATCTCCATGGTCCCGCACCACGCATTGTTTATAAAACAATCTCTCACAATATCGATCCGGAGCACCCATGAAGAAATTTCATAAGAAGAACAATTATACAAGGTCGCATCAAAGGTCTGTGCATATAAGTCCACCTTTTTCCCGTTCAGATCATAATTGTTCTTGACCCATGAACTTGTATTGTCTTCCCTGTTCTTAAAAGACATATAAGACGATTTTTTCCATCCTTCTTGCGAATCGTATATTCATGCTGGTTAAACGACACTACAGATACAACATGAAACAAAAGAACTGCTATGATGATTACAGCGAGTACGGCAAGTGCCTTGCTCATCCATTCCTGATTATCCCTGTTCAACTCGATTTCTCCTCTTATTTTTTATGCTTTGATGCTTTCTCCGGCAGACTATATCATATAGATTATTATACTGCTGCTATTCACAGCTGTCACGTCCCATCTGCCTCTGCAAAAAACAGCGTCAGACGGTGCAGAATCAGACTGTGAATAGTAATATTATAACAATAAAAAATTGATTAAGCAAGATTTTCATATAACCAGTATATCGTTTTTTAATAATCCGGACTTATAATATCTGCCCCAAATCCACATATGCAGGATTTGGGGCAGATATTATAAAAGGAGGCTGTGCACGAATTTCTCCGTGCAGCAGCCCCTGTAAGCCAAAGTTTCTTATTAGTCATCATCTCCCTGAAGTGCATCAAACCCACTTTCACCAGTACGTACCTTCAC
>CADBMP010000129.1 GCA_902795775.1 uncultured Lachnospiraceae bacterium
GAGCCGTATTATACTGCATTTAAAAATGCAGGAAAAAAATTTTCCGAGCAGGGCTTTTTGCTGGATATTGGACCAAACTGCTATGAAGGACAGGGCATAGGCATCAGCAATACACCGGAAAAGTGTGCAGAGGAGATTAACACATATTTTGCAAAAAAAGAGGTATCTGCCTTGATTTCCTGCGGCGGTGGGGAGTTGATGTGTGAGATTTTAGATGGCGTGGATTTTGAAAAAATAAAAATTAATGAGCCAAAGTGGTTCATGGGATATTCGGATAATACAAATCTGACATTCCTTTTGGCAACACTTGGCGATACGGCATCCATTTATGGACCTTGCGCACCTGCGTTTGGCATGGAGCCATGGCATCCGGCATTGCAGGATGCTGTTTCCCTTTTCATGGGAGAAAAAACAGAGTTCACAGGCTATCCGTTGTGGGAGAAGGAATCCAAAAAGGACGAGGAACATCCGTTAGAGCCGTATTTTGTCACAGAGGAAAGCCATCTGGTTTCCTTTCCGGAAGGAGAACATGAAATTGAGGGAAGGCTGTTAGGCGGGTGTCTGGACTGTCTGGGAACTTTGGCGGGCACAAAATTTGATCAGGTGGCATCGTTTGCAGAACGGTATCAAAAGGATGGCATCATCTGGTATATGGAAGCATGTGACCTGAATGTCATGGGAATCAGAAGGACGCTCTGGCAGTTGGAGCATGCAGGATGGTTCCGGCATGTAAAGGGCTTTTTGATTGGAAGGCCGCTTCATTTTGGAGAGGAAATGTTTGGACTTGACCAGTACAGGGCAGTGACAGATGTGCTTGCACACCATCAGGTGCCAATATTCATGGATCTGGATATCGGCCATCTGCCGCCAATGATGCCAATGGTCAATGGAGCATATGCAAATGTACGTGTCTCCGGAAATGATATAAAAATTTCCTATGATTTTTCTCATGCGTAAGCTTTTAGATATTTACGTATCATGATAAAAAAATATTTTATGATTCTTTGCGTGCATAATTTTTTTGATATTTACGTATAAAGAATTGGGAAAAGCGTTTGTTAAAAAAGACTTAAAAAGGAGAAAAGAAATGCCAAAATTCAGTGTAAAAAAGCCGTTTGTCGTGTTTGTGGGAGTGGTGATGCTTCTGGTGCTTGGCTATGTAAGCTTTTCAAAAATGAATACTGACTTTTTACCACATATGAATCTTCCCTATATGATTGTGATCACAACATATCCGGGAGCATCTCCTGAAAAGGTTCAGGCAGAGGTGAGCAGTGCCTTAGAGAGTACCGTAGGTACTGTAAATGGTGTGAAGAATGTGACAAGCACATCTTCGGAAAATTCAAGTGTCATTACACTGGAGTTTGAAGATGGTACAAACATGGATGCCGCCATGGTCAAGGTCTCTGCAGCTGCAAACCAGACAGAACTTCCGGAAACAGCCAGCCAGCCTATTATTATGGAAATTTCCGCAGATATGATGGCAACGCTGATGACAAGTGTGGACTATGAAGGAAAAAGCGGATATGAGCTTTCCAAATTTATAGAAGATAAAATTATTCCGGAGCTGGAAAGACAGGATGGCGTGGCAAGCGTTGGTACGGCTGGAATGGTGGAGAAGTCGGTTGAAGTCAGATTAGACCAGGAAATGGTGGATGAGGTCAATGGGCGTATTTTAGAAAAAACAAATAAAACATTGGCAAAAGCAAAAAAGAAATTAGATAAGGCAGAAAAAAAATTAAAAGAGGGAAAGGAAAAATTAAAACAGCAAAAGAGCAAGTTAGAAAAGGAACAGGTAAAACAGGCAGGGGAACTTGCAAAATTCAGTAAAATGATGGACCAGGCCCTTGCTGCAAAGCAGGCGTATGGTTCCGAACTTGCCAGCCTGAAAGCGAACCGCACCGCATTGAAAATGGAAAAGGAGGCATACACAAAAAACAAGGTGGTATCTTCTTATGAGCAGATCAACCATGGCTTTCAGGCAGTACAGGACAGCTTTAAAGAAGGCGGTGCTGTATACGAAAATATTTATCAGATATTATATAAGAAGATTCTTCTGCAGGTGGTTCAGGCACAGCTTGACACAACGGGGATGGGACTGAAGGTGACAGAGGACACGCTTGATACTTATCTGGAGCAGATGGGAGAGAATGCGGAATTATTGAAAAGTGCCGCAAAGGAACAGGCGGCGGCCCAGACAAAAAATCAGATTGAAAAGCAGTTAAAGGAGCTGCCGGAAAATATAAAAGATGCACTGGATCATCCGGAAAAATTATCTGCGTATAAAAAATTGTTAGAAAGCCAGGGGCAGAAGGAGGCAGCCGGGAAGCTTAGTGCCAAAAGCCTGAAAATGCTGTATGATATTGTGGAGGTGCGGATTCCCCAGATTGATACGGCACTTGGAAATCTGAAAACAGAGATTACGGTGGCAAAGACCGTATTAAAGCAGGTGGAAAAATCCATGAAGGAGGCAGAGGACAAATATGAGGAGGTGGAGCAGGGAAAGATTACTGCGGCTGCCGCATTTGGCTCTGCAAATGCACAGATTAGTAATGCGCAGGCAACTTTAAAGGCCAGTGAAAAGGAGCTGAAATCCGGTCAGGATTCCTTTAAAAAGTCAAGGAAAGAGGCATTAAAAAAAGCAAATTTAGATGAGCTTCTGACCATAGAACGTCTTGCGCAGATTTTAATGGCAGAAAACTTTTCCATGCCTGCCGGGTATATCAGTGATAACGGTGTGCAGTATTTAATCAAGGTGGGAAAAGAGTATGGAAGTCTGGATGCCATGAAGGAAACCGTTTTGTGCAAGTTAGACGGCATTGGTGATGTCAGGCTTTCAGACGTGGCAAAGATTACTACGGTGGATAATTCCGGGGAGTCTTATGGACGGGTCAATGGAAACGATGCGATGCTTTTGAATATTTCAAAGGCAAGTACGGCAGGAACTTCCGAGGTATCCGCAGGCTGCAACAAGAAATTAAGGGAGCTTGAGAAAAAATACAAGGGGCTGCGTTTTACCAATCTTTTAGACCAGGGACAGTATATTGAACTGATTATAGGCTCGGTGCTTTCCAATCTTTTGTGGGGAGCCGGCCTGGCAATTTTGGTGCTTCTTATCTTCCTTAGAGACGCAAGACCGACGGTGATTGTGGCATTCAGTATTCCGCTCAGTGTTTTGTTTGCCATGGTCTTAATGTATTTTACAAATATCACATTAAATATCATTTCCCTTTCCGGTTTGGCACTGGGAGTCGGGATGCTGGTGGATAATTCCATTGTGGTCATAGAAAATATATACCGTCTGCGGAACAAAGGAGTGTCTGTGGCGCGTGCCGCAGTCATGGGAGCAAATCAGGTGGCTGGTGCCATTTTTTCCTCCACGCTCACAACGGTCTGTGTTTTTCTTCCGATTGTGTTTACGGATGGAATTACCAGACAGATCATGCAGGATATGTGCCTGACCATTACATACAGCCTTGGTGCAAGCCTGATCGTGGCACTGACGCTGGTTCCATGCATGGGAGCAAATCTTTTGAAAAAATCAAAAGAAAGAAAGCATCACATTTTGGATGCCATGTTGAAAGGGTATGATAAAGTCATCCGTTTCTGCCTGCGGTTCAAGGTGGTTCCGATCCTTGTTTCGGCAGGGCTTCTTGTCTTTTCTATCTGGCAGATTGTGAGGATGGGAATTGTGTTCATTCCTGACATGGGAAGTGAGCAGATGTCTGCCACGCTCAAAATGGATATGGAAAGCACGAAGGAAGAAGATTATGCGATGGCAGATGAGCTTGGGGAGGAAATGAAAAACATCAAAGGCGTGGATACCGTCGGAGTCATGAAAGGAAGTCTGATGGGCGGAATGAGTGCCGGAAACAGTGATAAAAATTTTTCCTTTATGTTTTTGATAAATAAGGAATATGCAAATGAGAATAAAAGGATTGCTTCCGAAACAGAGGAAATTTTCAAAAAACACAACTGTGAGGATTATACGGTTTCCGATTCTAACATGGATATGTCAGCCATGATGGGAAACGGGCTGGAAGTCAATATTTTTGGAAAGGACCAGGAGCAGAATATAAAAATCAGTGAAGATGTCATGAAGATGGTGGCAAAAATCAAGGGCTTTGATAAAGTTTCAAACGGGCAGGAAACAGGGGACAGGGAAGTCCTTGTTACGGTCAATAAGGATAAGGCAATGCGGCTGGGCCTGACGGTGGCGCAGATTTACTCAGAACTTTCCGGAAAGTTGACCACCAAAAAGGATTCCACAAAGCTGTCTGTGGGAAATGATGATTATCAGGTGCGCATTGTGGACGAAAGGGATGAGCTTGATACCTCGAACCTGATGGACTATGAATTTGAAACGACAAAGATGGGCAAGAACGGGGAAACAAAGCAGGAAAAGCATAAATTAAAGGAATTTGCAAAAATGACAGACGGGAATGCGGTGATGTCCCTGCAGAAGAAAAATCTGGTGAGCTTTGTGAAGGTAACAGCAGAAACGTTGGACGGGTACAATACAACACTTTTAAGCCGAAAGCTGCAAAAGGAAATTGACCGTTATCCGATTCCGGACGGGTACAACATTGAAATCCAGGGAGAAACGGAAACGAACCAGGAAATGGTGAAGAATATGTTGCTTATGATTTCACTGGCCATCATTATGATTTATTTGATCATGGTGGCACAGTTCCAGGGACTGCTATCTCCGTTCATCGTGCTTCTTACGATACCGCTTGCATTTACAGGAGGGCTTTTGGGGATGCTGATTACCGGAGAGCAGCTTTCTGTGATGTCCCTGATGGGCTTTCTGGTGCTGGCGGGAGTCGTTGTGAATAACGGAATCGTATTTGTGGATTATGCGAATAAGTTAAGGCTTAACGGACGGGAAAAGAGAGAGGCTTTGGTGGAGACAGGGAAAACAAGGATGCGCCCGATTCTGATGACGGCACTGACTACGATTCTTGCCATGTCCACTTTAACGCTTAGCAATGACAGTACGGCAGCCATGAGCCGGGGCATGGCAATCGTTACCATTGGCGGGCTGGCGTATGCGACGCTTATGACGTTATTTATTGTTCCTGTTTTCTATGATATTTTTTACCGCAGGAAATTAAAGAAGGTCGATCTGGGGGATGAAGAATCCCTGAACGAAATGGATGATATTATTTAAAGCCTATGGGATGCAGGCAGGAGAGGAAAAAATCTTCTGCCTGCATATTTTTTTACAGGAAAGAAATACTAAATTTGTAAACGGAAACGTTTCCTGCTGTAAAAAAAGAAGGGAGTGATGATATGGCAAAAAAAGCAATAGGAAAACAGAGTGTAAGTTTTGAACATCCACCCATCATCTGCGGTGCGGGATCGGTGGTGGGACAGAAGGAGGCAGAAGGACCGTATGGAACCTGCTTTGATCTTGCAGAGGAGGATCCGAAACTGGATGCGGACAGCTGGGAGGAGGCAGAGGGAAAAATGCAGAAGAAGGCGGCTGAGCTTGCCATTGACCATGCAGGAATAAAAAAGGACCAGCTCCGGTATGTGGTGGCAGGGGATCTTTTAGGACAGCTCATGGCGACCTCTTTTGGACTGATGTCATTGGAACTGCCTCTTTTTGGTGTATATGGGGCATGTTCCACAATGGGAGAGTCCATAAGTCTTGCCGCTGTGCTGGTGGAGGGCGGTTTTGCAGATTATGTGTTAGCAGTGACTTCCAGCCATTTTGCAAGTGCGGAAAAACAGTTCCGTTTTCCTTTGGGATATGGAAACCAACGGCCGCGGGCTGCTACATGGACAGTTACAGGAAGTGGTGCTGTTGTGATAAGAAGTGCCTGCGCAGAGGAAGAGGATGGTGTGGAAAAAGTATTTGTGGAAGAGACCGGGAAAAAGCTCTGTGTGAAGGTGACGGGGATTACCACAGGAAAGGTGGTCGATCTGGGAGTCAAGGACAGTATGAACATGGGGGCGTGCATGGCTCCGGCTGCAGGTGAAGTAATCTGCCGGAACCTGGAAGATTTTGGAAGGAAACCGGAGGATTATGATAAGATTATTACCGGGGATCTGGGGCTGGTTGGAAAGGACATTTTAATTGATTATCTCCGCTCAAAAGGAGTAGACATTGAAAAGCAGTATATGGACTGCGGCATTGAAATTTATTCAGAGGACCAGAATATACAGGCGGGCGGAAGCGGCTGTGGCTGCAGTGCTGTTATGCTTGCCGGGCATATATTAAAACAGCTTGAGGAGAATAAATGGAAACGTGTTCTTTTTGTCCCGACCGGTGCGCTGCTGTCACAGGTCAGTTTCAATGAAGGGAACAGCGTTCCGGGAATTGCGCATGGTGTTGTGCTGGAAAAATAAGCTGGTACAGGAACAGAAAAATCATGTCAGAAAGAGAAACGCGAACATGAAATTTTTTATAAATTTTTTTGAAATGGGAGGGATAAAATTTGAATTATTTTTTGGCGTTTTTGGTGGGAGGAATCATCTGCGTGGCAGTACAAATTTTAATGGATCATACAAAGCTTCTGCCGGGCAGGATCATGGTCCTTCTGGTATGCACAGGAGCATTGCTTGGTGCACTTGGCGTGTATGAGCCGTTTGCAAAGTGGGCGGGAGCCGGAGCCACTGTTCCGCTCCTTGGGTTTGGAAACGTGCTTTTTCAAGGGGTCAAAGAGGCAGTTGACAAAGAGGGGATGATCGGATTGTTCAAAGGAGGTTTTACAGCAAGTGCAGTGGGGATTTCTGCGGCACTGATTTTTGGATATCTGGCATCTTTTATTTTTAAACCAAAAATGAAATAAAACAGGATTTGACAGGAAAAATAAACGAAATTTTCTATGCAGTTTTTATGGAAAAATTTAAAAAAAATTGTATTACTGTACAAATTTCACAAAAATCAAAATTTTACTTGAAAAATTTTGAAATTTGCTATATTATCTATATGATGTTTATAAAAATTTATGTTTTGATGAGTTTCATTTTGGTTTGTTTGACCAATGAGGAAATTCATTTAATGTAAAGGAGAAAAAATATGGCAGTAAAAAAGAAGACAGCAACGAAAACATCTACGGCAAAGGTAGCTCCTGCAGCTAAGGCAGCAGAAACAGTAAAAGAAGCTGCAAAGGAAACAGCAGCAAAGGCTGTAGATACTGCTAAAACGGAAACAAAAGCTGATACAAAAGAAAAAGAGGCTGAGGTAAAGGCAGAGGTTTCAGAAGCTAAGACAGCTGTTAAGAAAGAAACAGCAAAAGCTGCAGCACCGGCAAAGAAAGCTGCAAAGAAACCTGAGCTTGTACAGGAGGTTTATGTTGAGTATGGCGATAACCAGATTTACACAGATGAGGTTGTAAACCGCATTAAAGAAAAGTATGTGGGTGAAGGTCATTACTTAGCATCTATCAAGTCTTTAAAGGTTTATTTCAATCTGGATGAGAGACGGGCATATTATGTAATCAATGACAAGCCAGAGGATAATCAGTTCGTAGAGTTCTAAAAAAGTTTTTAAACATGAGTGTCAAAGGGAAATTTCCTTTTGGCACTTTTTCTTTTATGCACAGGAGGGGTAAAAGGAAATATTCCGGCTTACGCCGGATGCACCCGGCAATGTACAAAAGGTACAAATGTACAAAAATTTACATAAGAAAAAGAGAGCTGCCCGAAGGCAGCCCTGCTTTTTGATGAACACGCAATTTCTATGGCCGTTGGAAGAATTTTAATTATCTGTTTGACATTTCTTCTTCCTGGCGTTTGATCATCTGACGCACCATTTCTCCACCAATGGAACCTGTCTGGGCAGATGTCAGATCTCCGTTATATCCGTTTTTTAAAGGAACACCAAGCTCGCTGGCTACCTCCATTTTGAATTTGTCCAGGGCCTCCTTCGCCTGTGGGACCTCTGTTCTGTTAGAAGACTGATTATTTGACATGATCTTCTCCTCCTTTTATTTTTAATCTTTACCGGTATCCGTTTGTCCGGAAATACCGGCTGTTTTCCCGGCTGATTTTTCAGTTCCGGAAGATAAGTGAAAACTTATCTTGGCTTTAGTATGTACGGAACGAAAAAAAATATGATAAAAAGTTCTTGGAAGATTTTGGAGAAATGCTTGTTTTTTTATGAATTTGTGGTAAAATAAAAATACTTGTGACCTATAAAGAAAGAAAAGGAAATGGAGGGTTGTTTAATGATGAAACATATCAAAACAGTAAATAAGGCAAATTTAAGTGCAACTGCAAAAAAGGGCGGCTGTGGCAAATGTCAGGCATCTTGTCAGTCTGCCTGCAAGACTTCATGCACAGTAGGAAACCAGAAATGTGCAAATGAGGAAAACCGGTAGTATACTGTGCTGCCAGGGTCATACAGAAATGAATGGCAGCAGCACAGGGTACAGCTTTTCTTCCGTTTATGCAGAGAAGGCTGTTATGAGATACTCCTGCAGGAGATTTTCATAGCAGCCTTTGTCTGTCTTAATTTGAAAAAATTTCGTTGTGGAGGAATACCATGATACATAAATTTGAAGCAAAGGGAAAATACGTGCTCTTAGATGTCAACAGCGGCGGAGTGCATCTGATTGATGAAATCGCTTATGAGCTTTTGGATGATGTGACAAAGGAAACCTTTGAAGAAAATTCAGAATGTCCAGGGGAGCTTTTGGAAAAATTATCCGCAAAATATCCGGAGCAGGAAATCCGGGAAGTATATGGGGAGCTTCTTTCTTTATATCAGGAGCATATGTTATTTAGTGAGGATGTGTATGGGGATTACAGCAAAACAGTGGTGGAATCCCCAATCAAGGCATTGTGCCTTCATATTGCGCATGACTGTAATCTGCGCTGCAAATACTGTTTTGCATCCACCGGTGATTTTGGTACGGGGCGGAAACTGATGCCGTATGAGACAGGAAAGGCAGCCATTGATTTTTTGCTGGCACATTCCACAGGCAGGGAAAATCTGGAAGTGGATTTTTTTGGCGGGGAGCCTTTGATGAATTTTGAAGTGGTCAAAAAAATTGTAGCTTATGCCCGCAGCAAAGAAAAAGAATGTGGAAAGAATTTTCGTTTTACCCTTACC
>CADBMP010000130.1 GCA_902795775.1 uncultured Lachnospiraceae bacterium
AAGGACTTTACCCGCAGGCGGCAGCCGGAGTTCCTTTCACTGCCTTAGAACTTCAGTCAAAAGGTGATCCTGTTACCGATTTATTTGAAAACCTTGCCGCAGAGCAGAAAGCCAGAACCGTTTATGACAATCTGCTTCGCGTCATTGAGGATCCGGATGTCAGGGCACCGCTAAAATTCCTGCGCGCCAGAGAAATCGTCCACTTCCAGCGTTTTGGAGAAGCCCTTGAAACCACAAAGGAGGGCTTGGAGACACCAAACTTTTATTTTAAGAATATTGCATTTGATACAAAAAAATGCCAGTGTAACGAATAGTTTTTAATAACCTCAAAAATGGAACCGGCTGACAGCAAAAAATGTGTCCCGTTATCTCCGTTCAAAGCAAGCGGGCAGGAGACATTCTCAGCCTCCTGCCCGCTTAATTCCCACTCAATTTCCATGCATGCCTGAAAAAACAAACAGGGAAATAATTGCATCTGTAATTGCTGTTGTTTTATATTCTACTGAAATATTACAGGAATAACATTCAAATCCTTTGATTTCTCAATATGCTTCTCCCTGATAATCCGTAAAGACCTGCATTTCATTCTCTCCGCGGTTCGCCCATGCATAATATGGAATAAACGTAAGCGTTTCTTCTTTGCCATTCCTGTTTCCCGGAAAACGAAGCACCGGTATCTCCTTCTTTTCAATTTCCACCGCTCCCTCTTCTGCTTCCGGGAACAAAAAATCCTGCATCACGTTTTCCTCCCGAAACCAGGTTCCGTTGATGTTCCAAACTCTTCCCTTTTTCACAGCCTGCGCCGTCAGTGCCAGCTCATCTAAATTTTTTCCATTGTCCCATTCTTCCATGCAATATGCAAAAGGACCGCACATCACAGCTACTTTTCCAATGTCTGCTTTCACCCTTTCATCCGCTTTGTAAAGCCTTGGTTCCATGGAAACAGACAGCCGGACCTTCGTCCCCTTTTCCCATGCTCCCTCCACATAAAGATATCCCTTTTCCAGCCGAAAGCCCATACCACAAGGCGCATCCAGGGCATTTAAAATCTCTGCCTTTGTTTCCCTGCTCCATGCCGGAAGGCGGATTCCAAGCGTCATGGAAACACCATCTTCCCCTTCATAACAAACGGAGATTTTTCCGTCCTGCGGATACTCTGTCGTAATCCGGAAAAGGGCTTTTTTCCCTTCCACCATTTTCTCTATCCTTCCGCCCAGATATAAATGAATCCAGAGCGTATCTTTATTTTCCGTAAAGGCATAACCCGGCAGGGAGCTTAATAATCTGGAAATGTTCGGCGGACAGCAGGCACAGCCAAACCATTTCTGGCGCACCGGCTTCACATGGTCAAGCCGTTTTTCTTTTTTACAGATTTCCGGCACAACCTTCAATGGATTTACGTAAAAAAAGCTCTTTCCGTCCATTGCCATTCCGCTTAACACCGTATTATACAATGCCTGCTCCATCACATCTGCATACATATGGTCCGGCTCCATCTGCAGCATCCTTCTGGCAAAAAAGACCAGACCAATGGAAGCGCAGGTTTCCGCATAAGCCGAATCATTCGGCAGTTCAAAAGGACCTAAAAACGACTCGCCCTCCTTTGTTGCGCCAATGGCTCCTGTCACGTACATTTTTTCCCGGACCATGCTGGCAAAAAGCTCCTTACAAGCCTGGAACAAAGCGTTATCCCCGGTTCTTCCGGCAATGTCCGCCATTCCCGAATACAGATACACCGCCCTCACCGCATGGCCGACTGCCTCTTTCTGCTCCCTCACCGGCAGATGGGACTGGCCATACTGCTCCTCCTTTACCAGTTCTTCTTCCGATTTTTTGTAATCTTCCCGTTTTCTTACAACAAAAAAAAAATAATTCGGCCTGGTTCCTCTTTCATCAATAAAATGCCTGGAAAGATTCAGATATTTTTCCTTTCCCGTAATCTCATAAAGGCGCACAAGTGCCATTTCTGCAATCTCATGCCCCGGATATGCCCTTTTTAACGGGTTTTCTTTTTCCGGCTCCTCTAATCCAAAATAAGAAATCACAAAATCCACATACCGTTCTGCCGCCTGTAAAAGCCTGTCCTTTCCGGTCGCCTCATAATAGGCAGCCGCTCCCTCAATCAGATGCCCCAGACAATACAGCTCATGATGATCCCTGATATTCGTAAAAATCTGATCCATGCCGTTGATGATATAATATGTATCCAGATAACCGTTCTCCTGCTGTGCCTGACACACCGCCTCAATTGCGGCATCTGCAGTTTTCTCAAGCTTTTCGTCCGGATGGTTCACCAGGGAATAGGCCACTGCCTCCACCCATTTGTAAAAATCGCTGTCCTGAAATACAAATCCATAGAATTTATCCTCCAGATGCTCCATATCCTCCGGAAGCGCCTCAAACCCCCGAAAGGTATACTTTGGCTCTTCAAACGCCTCGCCCTTTTCTTTCTTTTCT
>CADBMP010000131.1 GCA_902795775.1 uncultured Lachnospiraceae bacterium
ACGCCTTTATATTTTGCTAAATCTTCTGCATTCATTGCACCCATTTTATTCACCACTTTTCCTTTATATTGATTAGATTACATGCTTCTCTTTTAATTTTCCCATAATATAGGATACAGCGTCATCCGGAGTTTCCGGAGCAACCTTTTCACCAGCTCCCTTTCTAACCTTATCAGAAGCCTTTGCAATTTTTGTTGGTGAGCCGTTAAGACCTAAGTTGTCATCTGCAACATCCTTCAAGTCTGCTCTTCCCCAAACGGTAATTTCTTTTTCATAAGCGTCAAAAATTCCGCCCGGTGTCATATAACGAGGCTCATTTAACTCTGAAAGAGCTGTAATAAGACAAGGCATTTTTGCCTTTAATACATGATACCTGTCATCATACTGACGCTGTACCACTACTTCATCTCCCTCAATCTTAATATCCTTTGCATAAGAAATCACAGGAAGATCCAGATGCTCTGAAATCTGAGGTCCTACCTGAGCGGTATCACCATCAATCGCCTGACGACCGGTAATGATCAAATCATAATCAATATTTCTAAGTGCACCTGCAATCGTTGTAGAAGTTGCCCATGTATCTGCACCACCAAGTACACGGTCTGTTACCAGGATTCCCTTGTCAGCTCCCATAGCCATTGCTTCACGCAGAACTTCCTCTGCTTTTGGAAGTCCCATGGTTAATACAGTAACCTCTGCACCATATTCATCCTTTAATCTAAGTGCTGCTTCCAAACCTGCTTTATCATCCGGATTCATGATGGCAAGCATTGCACCTCTGTCCAATGTACCATCAGGATTAAATTTTACCCCGCCCTTTGTAACCAGAACCTGCTTTATACAAACTACTATTTTCACAGTCTTTTCACTCCTTTTTTTTATATTTGTGAACCACCCACTATCCAAAGTTTGTGGCTTTTCCGCTTCAACAAAGCTGCATTATTTCAATAAAGCACCGGAAATAACCATACGCTGAACCTCTGAAGTTCCCTCGTAAATCTCCGTAATCTTTGCATCACGCATCATACGCTCTACTTCGTATTCCTTGATATAACCATAACCACCAAAGAGCTGTACGCACTTTGTGGTAACTTCCATTGCTGTTTCTGCTGCAAAAAGCTTTGCCATGGCAGCTTCTACAGAATAAGAAACCTTTGCGCCCTCATTGAATTCCTGCTTCTTCATGGCAGCCTTATAAACCAGAAGCTTGGCAGCTTCTACCTGAGTAGCCAGATTTGCAAGCTGGAACTGTGTATTCTGCTGTGCAGCGATGGAACGACCGAACTGTTTTCTTTCTTTTGTGTATTCAATCGTTCTTTCCAATGCGCCCTCTTCAATTCCAAGAGCCTGTGCAGCGATACCGATACGTCCACCATCTAACGTATGCATTGCGATTGGGAAACCTTTGCCCTGTGGTCCTAACAGGTTCTCCTTTGGAATACGGCAATCCTGGAAAATCAGCTCATATGTGGAAGAACCACAGATACCCATCTTGTTCTCCTTTGTACCAAAACTGAATCCCGGCGTTCCTTTCTCTACGATAAATGCAGAGAAACTCTTTACCTTTCTTCCACGTTTTTCAATAATATCAGTATAAGCAATGATAATGTAAACGTCAGCCACTTCACCGTTTGTGATAAAGCACTTAGAACCGTTCAATACCCACTCATCTCCGTCTAAAACTGCCTTTGTCTGCACACCCTGGGCATCAGTACCTGCACCAGGCTCTGTCAGTCCAAATGCACCAAGCTTTTCACCGCTTGCAAGAGGAACTAAATATTTCTTCTTCTGCTCCTCTGTACCATACGTTGCAATCGGGTCTGCACAGAGGGAAGTATGCGCAGAAACAATAACACCTGTTGTTGCGCAGACCTTTGACATGTCTTCCACACACATAATGTATGTTAAGATGTCAGCACCCTGTCCGCCATATTCTTTTGCAATCGGAATACCCATAAAGCCAAGCTTCTGCATTTTCTTTACGTTCTCCATAGGGAACATATGCTTTTCATCAACTTCGATTGCAAGAGGCTTTACTTCCTTTTCAGCGAAATCACTAAACAGCTTTCTCGCCATTTCATGCTGTTTACTTAATGTAAAATCCATGATTTTTATTACCACCTTTCTTCTTGATCTCGTATATTGCTACGTATCCAATATACAATGATTTATTAACATTTCCACAATCCCATGTCACACAGGATTGTGGAAAGAAAATCCATATAATACATGTGTCATCGTTTTATCATAAATGAGTCCACGCCTTATGGACATTAAATAAACGTAAAACATTTATTTTTCACAAATTTGTCCCTGCCGTTTAGACATGTTGGATAAATGCTGAAAGCATTTATTCTTTCATGATTTGAAAGCTTTTTCCTACTGTGCATCTACAGGAGTCTTTGTACGGTCAGCATTATATACATAGAAGCCCTTTCCGCTCTTTACGCCCAAGTTGCCGCCACGTACCATCTTACGGAGAAGCGGGCATGCACGGTACTTGCTGTCACCCGTCTCATTGTAAAGAACATCCATAATGGCAAGGCAGATATCAAGACCAATGAAATCACCAAGCTCCAAAGGTCCCATTGGATGATTTGCTCCAAGCTTCATAGCAGAATCAATTCCTGCGATGTCAGAAACACCTTCCATTTTAATGAATGCTGCTTCGTTGATCATTGGAATCAGGATACGGTTTACAACAAAGCCTGCTGCTTCATTTACCTGAACCGGAGTCTTTCCGATTTCTTCAGAAATCTTTACGATAGCGTCTACTGTTTCCTTTGGCGTATTCACACCGGCAATGACCTCAACTAATTTCATGCGGTCTGCAGGATTAAAGAAATGCATACCGATCATCGGGCGGGAAAGTCCGTTCCCAATTTCTGTAATGGAAAGGCTTGAGGTGTTCGATGCAAAAATGCAGCCTTCCTTTGCAATCTTATCAAGCTCTGAGAATGTATCTTTCTTAACCTTCATATCCTCAAAAGCAGCCTCAACGATAAGGTCACAGTCTTTGCAAAGGTCTTCCTTCAGACCCGGCGTGATCTTTGCTAAAATTCCGTCTACCTTTGCCTGATCCATTTTTCCTTTTTCTACTAATCTGGCATATCCTTTTGCAATCTTATCTTTTCCGCCTTCTGCCCATTCCTGTTTAATATCACAAAGAGCTACCTCATATCCGTCTGTCATGGCAAATGCTTTTGCAATGCCCTGTCCCATTGTACCTGCACCAATTACTCCAACTTTCATTTTTTGAACCTCCTTACATTTATACCAAATTTTGTACTGTAACTTTGAAAACGCCCACCCGGCATAGCTTTTTTAATCAAAGTCCGTTTTATTTCATTTTTTAGAGAATTTATCCGGGAAAAACGCACAAATAAGACACACAGGAAACGTATTATCACATATAAAACACTTCTTTGCAAGCGATAATAACGTTCCTGCCTGCCTTTTCGATCTTATTTATTCTGAAATTCCACTACTTTCTTTTTCTCCTCTTTCGGAGCTAAGAAATTACCCATTCCGGCTTTCTGGTCTTCTGTTTCAAAGCAGTCACCAAACAGCTTTTCTTCAATGACGATTGCTTCATCAATTCCCACCTGAAGACCATCATTGATTGCTTTTTTACAATTTCTGACTGCAATCGGAGCATTTGCTGCAATCGTTCCTGCTAACTTCTTTGCAGCAGCCATAAGATCCTCCTGTGTCTCATGCACAGCATTTACCAGCCCGATACGATAAGCATCCTCTGCCTTGATATTTCTTGCAGAATAAATCATCTGCTTAGCGATTCCCACGCCAACCGTTCTTGCCAGCCTCTGCGTACCGCCAAATCCAGGCGTAATTCCAAGACCAACCTCCGGCTGTCCGAACATTGCATTTGCAGAACAGATACGGATATCACAACTCATGGCAATTTCACAGCCACCGCCAAGTGCAAATCCATTTACTGCTGCAATCACAGGAATTGGAAGCGTCTCTAACTTACGGAACACATCATTTCCTTTCTTTCCAAAGGCTTCTCCCTCTGCCTTTGTGAGTGTGCTCATCTCTCCGATGTCCGCACCTGCCACAAAGGATTTTTCTCCTGCGCCTGTTAAAATGACGCAGCGGATGGTATCTAAATCAATCGCATCAAGCGTAGCATTAAGCTCGTCCAACACCTGGCTGTTCAGCGCATTCAATGCCTTTGGACGATTGATGGTGATGGTTGCTACTGCACCATCTGTTTCATATAAAATGAAATCTGCCATTTTTTAAACTCTCCTTTTTTATTTATTACTTTTATTACTTCGATTCTGGTGTATGTGTTTCCACGTATTTTATGATTTCAATATTTTTTCAGCAGACATACCTTACTGCTCAAGTTTTTTTATCATATTAACTATTTTCCTACCGGTCATTTCCATTCTGATTTCAGCATGACTGGTCATGGCAATATTATTCTTTCTCTACGATTGTGGAGCAGCCCATACCGCCACCGATACACAACGTAGCAAGACCTTTCTGGCCTTTCTCCATCTGATGAAGCAGCGTAACTAAGATACGGCAGCCGGAAGCTCCTACCGGATGGCCAAGTGCGATGGCTCCGCCCTTCTTATTAACCTTTGACATATCAAAGCCAAGATCCTTTGCTACTGCCACAGACTGTGCTGCGAATGCTTCATTTGCCTCAATGATATCAATATCATCAATGGTAAGACCTGTCTTTTCAAATACCTTCTGTGTGGATGCAACCGGTCCGACACCCATGATCTTAGGATCTACACCGCCAAGCGCACCTGCAACGAAAGTTGCCATAGGTGTTACACCAAGTTCTTTTGCCTTTTCCTCGCTCATAACAACAACTGCTGCTGCACCATCATTGATTCCTGATGCATTTCCTGCTGTAACGACACCGCCTTCTTTTCCAGAGCAGCACTTCAGATTTGCTAAAGACTCTTTTGTGGTACCCGGACGTGGTCCCTCATCCTTGTCAAAGATGATCGGCTCTTTTGTTTTACGGTCTACACCAGTCTGAACCGGTACGATTTCTGCATCGAATCCACCATTGTTGATGGCAGCTTCGCACTTCTGCTGGCTGTTTGCAGCAAATTCATCAAGCTCCTCACGTGTGAGTTTCCACTCATCTGCAACATTTTCTGCAGTAATCATCATATGATACTGGTTAAATGCATCCCAAAGTGCATCATTGACCATGGTATCAATAAGCTTTCCATTATTCATGCGGTATCCAAAACGACCCTGCATCATGGCATAAGGAGCCATGGACATATTCTCCATTCCACCTGCAACTACGATATCTGCATCCCCTGCCTGAATCATCTGTGCAGCCATATTCACACAGTTAAGACCTGATCCACAAACTACATTTACAGTTACCGCCGGTGTTGTAATAGGCAGCCCTGCTTTGATGGATGCCTGACGAGCCACATTCTGTCCAAGACCTGCCTGGATTACGCAGCCCATATATACATGATCGACCTGA
>CADBMP010000132.1 GCA_902795775.1 uncultured Lachnospiraceae bacterium
ATTATAGCATATGTTAAAAAAAATGACAATGGTTTTTTTGTGTATAATAATGGAGGATGCTGGACAGACTGGAAATGAGCAGGATACGAACAAATCTGTTCACAAAAAGTTCACAAAAAACTTGTTAGCACTCTATTGACATGAGTGCTAACAAGTGGTAATATGTATTTCAGAAACAAGAAAACATCAAAGAGTTTCTGACACACGCCTGTTTATACAGGCAGCTGGAACGTCACTCTCCGCCATATCAGTAGAGAGGGCGGAAGCAGGTGATGTGCTGCAAAAGATTATGAACAGACCTGTGGCAGAAGAAAAAGGAGGAATGACTTATGTTAATGCCTAGCTTATTTAGAGAAAATTTATTTGATGACTTTTTTGATGATTTTGCAAGACCGGCCAGCCGCTTTATGAATTTTGGCAGCCCGCAGACACCGGTAATGAAGACAGATGTAAAAGAAACAAAGGATGCGTATGAGCTTCACATTGACCTGCCGGGATATAAAAAGGATGAGGTAACAGCACAGCTTAAAGATGGCTATATGACGATTACCGCACAGAAAGATTCTTCCAAAGAGGAAAAGGATGAGGAAAAGAAATATATCCGCAGGGAGCGTTATTACGGCAACTGCAGCAGGAGCTTTTATGTGGGCGATCAGGTAACGGAGGAAGATATCAAAGCAAAATTTGAAGATGGAATCCTTCAGATAACGGTACCGAAAAAAGAGCCTGCACCTGCAGTGGAGCAGAAGAAATATATCGCTATTGAGGGATAAACTCCGGTGCGTCATGAATTTACTGGTGTATCATAAATTAGGAAACCATGTACAAGGTGGTGAAGCACAATAAGTAATAAGCAGAATAATTGAGTAAAAAATAAGTAAATGAAATAAGTATCTGGGCTGCCGCATTAAGCAATTAGTGAGGCAGCTTTTTCTGGTATATCGTTTCTTAATTAACTGCCCCATTTGGTTGTCTAAATTTCCAAATTATACACAGCTCACAGCCTCGATGCAGCCCGCTACGACTGCGTTTTGAGCCGGCATGCTCGAAAATTTATCCTGCATGAATGTATCAGTTACTTAATTTACGATGTACTGGCATAGTTCACAAATACATGTGAAGTCTAATCATTTCCATGCATATGAAGCCCATTTTGTTCTAAAAATTTGACGAAATACGAAAAACCACTTATAATATAAAATATCGTATATAAGGAAGTAGTGTGAAAAAAGAATTTTCTTATATGTTCCAAAAACATGGACAGATGTTGAAAATAATAAATGCTGCCGTAGTTATCTTATATGTCCCCAAAAACATGGACAGATGTTGGAGAAATTTTGGAACGGCATGAAATTTATTTTTCACACAAAGCTATTGGTGCCGAAGCCCAAATAGCTTTAGCAGCAAGTGCTTCGGCATGGGGGATTTTTATGAGAAAATGTCTGCATTGTCTTAAAGAATATCCTGATCATATGTCATTTTGTCCGGAATGTGGGAAGGCACTTTCGGAAATTGTGAGGATACAGGAAAAATTTTGTCCGAATTGTGGAATGAAAAATAAACCATCTGTGTTATTTTGTGAAAATTGTGGTTTTTCTCTTGGAAAAGGAGAGGAGAGCCGGAAAACGGTGAATCCTGCAGGGGCGAACATACAATCCGCAGGAATGACCATGAACCCGGCAGGGGCAAACATACAATCCGCAGGAATGACCATGAACCCGGCAGGGGCAAACATACAATCCACAGGGAGGACCATGAACCCGGCAGGGGCAAACATACAATCCACAGGGAGGACCATGAACCCGGCAGGGGCAAACATACAATCCGCAGGAATGACCATGAACCCGGCAGCAGAGCCGGTTTCCGGGAATGGTCCGGAAGCGGCAAAGAAACCACATTCATCAAAAATTCCGTTGGTAGTGGGGCTTTCAGTATTTTTGGTGATTGCACTGGCTGCCGGCCTGATCGGGGTGTTCGTGGTGAAACGGTCGGAGCCGGAGCATACAACGGTGGTACAGGAGGCCGTACCGGAAGGGGGAGAAAAGTCCGGGACAACAGAAAAAGAAACTGTTTCAGGAAATGAGCCTGGTGAAGATACTACAGCCGTTGAGCCGACACCGGAGATAACTCCGACACCTGAAGTGACACCGACACCTGAGCCAACACCGGAACCAACGCCGGAGGAAACGGCAGAACCGGTGGATGAGTACCAGGAGTATTATGACAAGCTGGGCAAAAGGTTTGGAAAATACATTGTCAGTACAGCAGAGGCAGCAAAAATTGATACGTATTCCAATATGCTTCAGGATGCATTGACACAGAAAGATGCTGCCATGTGCAGGACGGTCAAGAAAAATCTGGACCAGCTGGAAAAACAGTTAAAGAAAAGCTCAAAGAAAAAACTGGCTTCCTTAAAGAAAACATTATCTTCATGGGAAAGGAAAACTGCCTCTAAAAAAGTGAAGAAAAGTGCGTCTTATAAAAAAATAAAACGAAGTGCCGGAAAACTTGAGGTAGCAGGAAATTATTCCGCTGCAAAGAGAAAATATTCGGAGTGTCTGGAACGATTAAAAAATGCAAAACAGCAGAAAAAGAAAAAGAAGGACAAGCGTTCCACTGAGTATTACAAGCCTATATGGAAGGATAATGATACATACCAGATCTTAAGCAGCTATTTTTTGTCAAGGTCAGATGTTGCTGCATTGAACTCAGAAGAAGTACGTTATTACGTGAATACCATTTTTGCTGTGATGGGATATCGTTTTTCCAATGATGATATCAGAAAATTTTTTGAACATCAGGACTGGTATCAGGGCGGTTATACCGGGAACCAGCAGGAAATCATGGACCTTTTAAATTCATCGGGATATCGTGGGACACCGCTTTCTGAGAATTTTAAGATTTTGCGGCAGAGAATATGATTTGTATATGTGTTTCGTGCATTTTTGGTGATAATGTATTATACTAAAGAGGTGATGGC
>CADBMP010000133.1 GCA_902795775.1 uncultured Lachnospiraceae bacterium
AATTTCCTTTTGTAATCTCTGTGGATTCCAATGCCGTCTATGGAAGATATTGTCATCTGCGGCATTGCCGTCTATGGATGACATTGAAATCTATGGATTCGTAATTCGCGGATTACAGCAGGCAGTAAATATGCGCCGCAATCCACGCATCAGTGGATGGAAGTTTTTTTGCATGTGGATGTGGAGTGCTGCTTTGAACCTGCTTTTATGGCCGGTGGAAAAGAAGCCGGGTTTTGGGTTTGTAGAATTTCATGGAGGAGATTATGAAAGATCAGTTGTATTCATACATATTGATGGGAGGAATTGCACTTGTTTGTAACTGGGTCATATATTCCCTGTGCAGTCTGTTCCTGCCAATGGAGCTTTCCAACATGCTTTCCTTTGGGATTACGTTAGTGTTTGCGTATATTACCAATAAAATCTGGGTGTTCCACAGCATGGATTTTTCACTTGGGACGCTTTTAAAAGAGGGAACCTCCTTTTTTACGGCGAGAAGCCTTACAGGAGTGCTGGAGATTGTGATGCAGCCACAGTTTTATGCATTGGGAATCACAGGAAGTCTTTTTGGGGTAAGAGGGCTTCAGGCGAAGATAATTGTCTGTCTTCTTTTGTCTGTTCTGAACTATCTTTGTACAAAATTATTGGTGTTCCGTAGTGCGGTAACAAAAAATGTGAATGCTTAAAAATCCATCTTGCAAAACCTTCATTCATATAGTAAAATAAAAGAAGCTTTGAATGGTCGGACTAAACAGCCAGAATGGAGGAGAGTATGGATACAAATATCTTATTGGAAAGCGGAACAAATGAATTAGAAATATTGGAGTTCATTGTTTCCGGAAATTATTATGGAATCAATGTGGCAAAGATACGTGAAATTTTAACATATAACCCATTGACTCCAATTCCGAACGGTCATCCGGATGTGGAGGGGGCATTCAGTACCCGTGGGGAAACGATTTCCATTATAAATTTAGCAAGGACACTGGGCATGCAGGAGCATACAGATCCCAAAAAGGACATGTTCCTTTTAACAAATTTCAATGGTTTAAATACCGGATTTCATGTGCATGGTGTGGTGGGTATTCATCGTGTGAACTGGTCAGCCATTATAAAGCCGGACAGCATGGTGAACAGTGCCAGCTCCAGCGTTGCAACGGGAATCGTGGATTTTGACGGAAAATTAGTGATCCTTCTGGATTTTGAGAAAATTGTAAATGATATTGCTCCAGAGGTCGGAATCAATATTACAGATGTGGAACGCATGGGAGACCGTAAGAAAAATCATGCGCCAATCCTTTATGCGGAGGATTCGCAGCTCCTTAGCACCATGATTTATGATGGCCTTACAAAAGCCGGATATACAAATCTGGTTTCTACAAATAATGGCCTGGAGCTTTGGCAGCTTTTAATGAAATATAAAAAAGAGGGGACTCTCCGGCAGAATGTATCCTGCATCATTACGGATATTGAAATGCCTCAGATGGACGGGCACCGCCTGCTCCGCATGGTCAGGAATGATCCAGAACTGAAACATATTCCGGTGGTCATTTTCTCATCTCTCATCAATGAGGAAATGAGGAGAAAGGGAGAGTCTTTGGGTGCCACTGCACAGCTTTCTAAAAATGAGTTTGGCGAATTCATCCACCAGTTAGATGATATCCTGCTGGACATTGAAGAAAAAGAAGAAGCAGAAGCAGAGAAGTAAAAGAAAATAAAAACATAAGAAAACAGGCAGGAGCGGAAAACTCCTGCCTTTCTGCATTGCGCACAGGGGGGGCAGATGAAAATATTACGGTTCATGACGGGATGTTCACAGCAGCCGGTCTAAACATACCAGTCCCCAGCCCTGCCTGGAATGGGGATATCCAAGGTTCAGGGCAGTATTTCTAAGATGGAGCTTGATTTCCTTGTTCGTCAGTCCCGGGTATTTTTCTAACAGCAGTGCCGCACAGCCGCTGACAATGGGGGTAGACATGGAGGTGCCGCTTCTTTTGTAGTACGGAAAACCGTTATAAAAATCAGGCCAGCCCTTTTTGGTGGGCAGGGGATAGTAGCTGCCGGGAAGAATGCCGGGGAGCATGGGGTAGCAGCTGGTGATGTTTTCTCCTGGTGCCACAATGTCTGGTTTTTTGATGCAGTTTTTTGTGGGCCCCCTGCCGGAATAATCCACTCCGTAAGCATCTTTTATGATATCGGAGGAACCTACGGTGATGATTTTTCGGCTGTTGCCGGGCGCACCAATGGAATAGGGGTCGGGACCATGGTTTCCGGCAGCGGTAAATACGGTAAGACCGGCACTCCAGAGCTTGTTTACGCTCATGACTAAAGGGGAGGTTTCATCAAAATCCCTGCCCCTTGTGCTTCCGACAGAGATATTTACAATGCGTATCTGATATTCTTTATAATGTTCTAACAGCCAGCGGATTCCCAAAAGTACGTTTTCAATGTTGCCTTCCCCGTTTTTATTCAGGACTTTTATCACGACAAGATGGCTGCCTGGAGCCACTCCTTCAAAGAGCCCTCCGGAGGCTTTCCCATTTCCGGCAATGATTCCGGCAATATGGGTACCATGTCCGTTATCGTCATAGTAAGAGGTCTTTCCTCCGATGGTATCATAAAATGCAGCAAGTCTTTTTTCTTGTCCGGAAAACAGGTCTGGATGATATCCAATGCCGGTATCAAAAATGGCGATTCCAATGCCCTTTCCAGTCAATCCCTGTTTCCTGGCAGCATCTAAATGTATGACCTTTGCAGCTCGGTTCATGGACACCTCCTTGTGTGTGTTTGGTTCATATGGTTTATTTTATGTGGCAGCCCGGAAAGAGTGACAGGAAGTGCAGCACACGTTCCGGAGGAGCTTTGGGAAACTCTCTAAAAAACATGGACAATTCATGGAAAAATGTGTTACAATGCTAATTAAGGTTTACCATCTGGCAGGTACGGGCGTTTTTCCTGCCGGACAGGATGGGGCTGGTAAATGGATGGAGAAGATTTGGCATGAAGAAATTAGGATATCTTTTATTTGCCCTGATATTTAATATCAGCAGGCTCTTTAACCTGAACACCAGGAAGATTGTATTGTATAATGGACTGTATAAAGGATTGAGCGGAAATCTTTTAGAGTTAAAGAACGAAATAGAAGTCAGAAGAAATGATGTGGTGATTTATTATTTTGAAAAAAATGTCATGTTCTCAAAAAATAAAGAGCACAGATTAAAGGGACTTTTCACTTTTTTCTTTGTGTTTCCTTACCATATGGCAACAGCGGGGCAGGTGTTCCTGAACGATAATTTTATTCCGTTAAAGTATTGCATGACCTCAAAACAGGCGCAGTTCATACAAATGTGGCATGGAGCCGGTGCGTTTAAAAAATTCGGTCTTTCCACAGAACGGGATCGTAAGGTAAAGGGAAGGGTCCAAAGAGCCAACAGCCGGATCACACATCTTTTTGTGACTTCAAAACAGGTGATTCCGTATTATGAATGGTCTTTCGCCATTCCAAGGGAAAAAATATTTGCAACAGGAGTTCCTGTGACGGATATTTATTTTGATGAAGACAGACAAAGAGAGGGAAAGGCAAGGTTTTTCCGGGAGTATCCGAATCTGGAGGGGAAAAGGTTTGTTCTCATTACTCCCACGTTCCGGAAAAGCAGCAGGGAAAATGCAGAAATCCTGAATAAATATCCATTTGAAAGGATGCGTAAAATATTGGGCGACAGATGGATATTCCTGATAAAAATGCACCCAAAGATGGCGGGGATATCCATGCCGAAGAATGAATATTGCATTGATGTGACAAATTACCAGCAGATTACTGATTTGTTCTTTGTATCGGAGTTTCTGATTGCAGATTATTCTTCTACGGTGGTAGAGTATGCATTATTAGAGAAACCGATTATTTTATATGCGTATGACCTGCTTTATTATGACAGGGGCTTTTTCAGGGATTACAGGGAAAATCCTGCCGGACAGATTGTGGAAACAGAAGAAGAATTGTTGGCTGCAATCAGGAATCCAAAGGTCGAGCCTGAAACAAGGCAGAACTTTCTTAAAATGCATTATGATTTTTTTGATGCCGGTTCTACGGAACGGGTGCTGCAGGTATTAGAGGAAACAAGATAGTAAAAACAGGACTTTATGTTCTGTTTTAGAAAGAAGGCAGCAGATGCAGGACGAATTTCGGATTATTGAAAAACGTTTTTTAGCAGATGATAAGATTTTATATTTTCGTGCAGAAGGAATGGTCACGCACCATATCGTCAACAATAAGCTTCGTATTATTCTGGTCTTTCAGGTGGGAAGAAGGCAGAGGAGGCTGCCGGTGGAGGCTGTTTGTTTTACCAAGGATACGGTCTGTTATTTTGAAATCCAGATGAAAATATGCTTTGAATCGGTCTTTCAGCCGTTTTCAGCAGAGGAGGCAAAGCTTCCTGTGCTTGTATTCTTTGAGTATTGTGACAGTACGGGAGAATGGTATGTGCTGCCTGAAAAAATGGAGCTGGATGGTGAATATTTTTTGCAGTCATCTGGCAGAAAATCGGTATGTTATCAGGTATTCCGCCGTTTTTTATATGTACTTATGACATTGTTTCTTCCATTGTGGCTCTTAGACGGCTGGTTTGCAGTCAAAGGATATAAAAAATCTCCATATCTGGATAAGGAAAAGCGTGGAAAGGCGGGATGTCTTTATCATGCGCATGGTCTGGTAAAGGGGCTGACCGGTTTTGGGTATAGTCCAAGGGAAATTAAGACAAATTATTTTTTCAAGTGCTACAAAATGGCGTGCAGACGGTACCGGAAACCGGACAGGATCCTTCTTTTGTCGGAAAGGCTTTTGGATCAGGGCGGAAATCTGGATCTGGTAAAGAGCGGGCTTAGGGAAAAAGGAATCGAATTTGATGAATTTATTGATACAAGGCCCATTCACAGGCTTCCGTTTTCAAAGATCAGGGAATCGGCAAGGCTTGCAGCAAGGGCAAAGGTGATCGTGCTGGAGGATTTTTATCCGCAGATCAACATGGTGGAGCTTAGGAAAGAAACGGAGCTGGTGCAGCTCTGGCATGCATGTGGTGCATTTAAGATGTTCGGTCTGTCTGAACTTGGGAAAATGAGCCGTTTAAAGCAGAACACCAGAAACCACAGGAATTATTCTTATGCTTTCGTGAGCGGCGAACAGATGGTTCCGTTTTATTCAGAGGCATTCGGGCTTTCACCACAGCAGGTGCTGCCCATTGGCGTGCCAAGGACGGATGTATTTTTTGACTGGACTTATAAAAATGAGGTGATGAAACGGCTGTATCATAAATATCCAATGCTGAGGGAAAAGCGGATTGTGCTGTTTGCGCCGACCTTCCGGGGAAGCGGGAATAAGACGGCGCATTATCCAAGAGAGCGTTTCGTCATTGATACCTTTGTGGAGCAGATGCCGGAGGATATGGTTCTTGTGATAAAGAACCATCCGTTTGTAAAGGAGCGGTTTCTTTGTTCAGAAAAAATCTGGGACAGGGTGCTGGATCTGTCGGAGCTTGAAAACATAAATGATCTTTTGTTCCTGACTTCTGTTCTGATTACAGATTACAGCTCCTGCGTTTTTGAGGCGGCATTGTTAAATATACCAATTCTGTTTTATGTATTTGATTTGGACGAGTACATAGCGGAACGGGATTTTTATTTTGATTTTTCTTCTTTTGCACCGGGGGTCAAGGTGCGTACTTTTGAAAATCTGATGAAGGAAACAAAACAGCTTCTTTCTGAGGAGTATGTAAGGGACGCCGGGGAACAGGAAAAGTTTAAAAATTATTTTCTGGATGCGTTAGATGGTCATTCCACAGAGCGGGTTCTTACAAAGATTATTGAGCTCTGGGAAAACTAAGGGGTTTCGGTACAGAAGCTGTGCAGAAACCGGAGATAAGGGTTTCCGGTACAGAAGTTGTGCAGAAACTGGAAATAAGGGTTTCCGGTACAGAAACTGTGCAGAAACCGGAGCAGGAATGGAGGAGCAGGATGTATCAGAAATATAAAAAAGAGCTGCAGAAATTTGTGCAGGGGAAAAGTAAATATACGTGGGATGAGCTGGAGGAGCTTTTTTCAGAAGCCTTTGAAGATGAAGCCCTGACCTCTGAGGAGTATGACGGACTGATGGCAGAGCTGATGGAAGCAGATTGTGTGGACTAAAGGAGGAATTTGATGGAGGAGAGAACACCGGAGCAGGAAATGGAATATCAGAGAATGTTACGAAAGAGAATCCGGATGAGAAAACGACGCAGGAGAGTCTATATTGCCAGGGGAATTGTCGGCTTTGGCGGGGTACTTCTTCTTTTGTTTATGTTTTTAGGAATCCGGGGACTTGCAGGTCTTGTGACGGGAGGCTCCGGTTCAGGGGGCAGTGCAAAGTCCGCGCCGACGGCAACTCCGTTTGAGGTGGAAATTCCAAAAGGATATGAGCAGATCTATCAGCAGCTTTTCGCCATGAAGAAGGATTATAAGCAGATTGATGATATACTGATCAGTCTGGAGCGGTATCCAAAGGACGTGTTGAAGCTTTTAGTAAAGAATCCGGAAACCATAGATTTTGTAAGTGAGTATCTAAAGCATGCAAATGATGAGGCAGCGTCAGGAGAAATCACGGAGGAGGAAATGAGCCAGGTGATTCCGCTTTTCCTGCAGTGGGATAAACGCTGGGGCTATGTGAAATATGGATCGAATATTGTTGCGATAGCAGGCTGTGGACCTACTTGTATGTCCATGGTCTATACGGGACTGACCGAAAAGTCAGATATGTCTCCGGCACAGATGGCAAATTTCTGCATGGAGAATGACTATTACACAGATGATTCCGGTACTTCATGGTCGTTCATGAAAAACGGGGCCCAAAAGTTGGGATTAAATGTGGAGCAGGTTCCGTTATCAGAAAATGAAGTGAAGGAAAAACTGAAGGCTGGAGAATCGGCAAAGGTTGGACAGCCGCTTATCTGCAGCATGAAACCTGGAGATTTTACCACATCGGGCCATTTTATTGTATTGCGTGGAATCTCTGAGGATGGTAAAATTCTGATCAATGATCCGAACAGCATAAAAAATTCAGAAAAAGAATGGGATTTTGACATTGTTTTCAAGCAGATCAAAGCAATCTGGGCATATTCTTATGATAAGCAGGAGGAGACAGCGCTTCCGGATGAGTGAGCTGGCAGGAGGAGACAGTTATCAAATGAAATGACACTGACTGTGAGCAGCAGATCTGACAGCGTGCAGACGGAATGGGGGAAAAAGGATGAATATTAAGATAGATAATGGAGAGCTTGACACCAGTAAGATACCGGCAGATTTTACAGAGCCGGATATACTTTATGAGCGTCTGACAGAACGGGTGAAAAAATATCATCCTTCGGACGATATCCGCATGATCGATAAGGCGTACCATACTGCGTTTAAAGCACATGAAGGACAGCTTAGGAAATCAGGAGAACCGTATATCATCCATCCGGTCTGTGTATGTTTGATCCTGGCAGAACTGGAGTTGGATAAGGAAACCATCATTGCCGGAATGCTCCATGATGTGGTGGAGGATACGGTCATGACGAGTGAAGAGGTGGCCGCAGAGTTTGGTGATGAGGTGGCTCTTTTGGTGGACGGCGTGACAAAATTGACGCAGTTGAATTATGTGGCGGATAAGGTGGAGGTGCAGGCAGAAAATCTGAGAAAAATGTTTTTGGCGATGGCAAAGGACATCCGCGTGATTTTGATCAAGCTGGCTGACCGGCTCCACAATATGCGTACCATGCGTTATCAGACACCAAAGAAACAGAAGGAAAAGTCCACAGAGACACTGGATATTTATGCACCAATCGCCGACAGGCTGGGAATTTCCAAAATCAAGGTGGAGCTTGATGATTTGGCATTCCGTTACCTTCAGCCGGAAAAATATAAAGAATTAACGGAGATGCTGGCGTTAGACCAGAGGCGCAGGGAAGCGTTCATTGGCAGCATAGAGGAGGAAGTAAAAAATCATATTGAAAAAGAAGGCATCAAGGCTACGGTTGACGGAAGGGCAAAGCATTTATTCAGTATATATAAAAAGATGGTCATGCAGTCCAAGAGACTGGACCAGATTTATGATCTGTTTGCCATTCGCATCATTGTGGATACAGAGCGTGACTGTTATACGGCACTTGGGGTCATTCATGAAATATATAAACCGATTCCCGGCCGTTTTAAGGATTATATTGCCATGCCGAAACCGAATAATTACCAGTCCCTTCATACAACGCTCATTGGTCCGCATGGACAGCCTTTTGAGCTGCAGATCCGCACATATGAAATGCACAGGACGGCGGAGTATGGAATTGCTGCACATTGGAAATACAAGGAAAACCAGTATGGACAGGATACAAAGAACAGTGAGGAGGAGAAGCTTGCGTGGCTCAGGCATATCCTGGAATGGCAGCGGGATATGTCAGATAACAGGGAGTTTTTAAGTCTTTTGAAAAATGATCTGGATCTGTTTTCGGACCAGGTGTATTGCTTTACAAAGGACGGGGATGTGAAGAACCTGCCTGCGGGCTCCACGCCGATTGATTTTGCTTATGCTGTCCACAGCGCAGTAGGAAACCGGATGGTGGGTGCAAGGGTCAACGGAAATCTGGTCACGATTGATTATAAGATTCAGAATGGGGACCGGGTGGAAATCATGACTTCGCAAAATTCCAGAGGTCCGAGCCGGGACTGGCTGTCACTTGTAAAAAGTACGCAGGCGAAAAACAAGATCAACCAGTGGTTCCGCCTGCAGTTTAAAGAAGAAAATATACAGCGTGGAAGGGAAATCATCACCACATATTGCAAGACGCAGGGAATTGTGCTGTCTGAGCTCTTAAAGCCGGATTATATGGAAGCCTGCATGAAGAAATACGGGTTTGGAGACTGGGACTCTGTTCTTGCAGCAGTCGGACATGGAGGGTTAAAGGAAGGTCAGGTGGTCAACAAGCTTCAGGAGGCGTATAAGAAAAAAAATCCGGAGCATACAACGGATGAGGATATCCTGGAGGCAATCAATACGGCAGGAAAGCTGCATGAGCATGCATCGGCACTTGCGGCAGTAAAAAGCAAAAGCGGTATTGTGGTGGGCGGGATTGATGATGTGTCTGTCCGGTTCTCCAAATGCTGCACACCGGTTCCGGGAGATGAAATCATTGGATTTGTAACAAGGGGGCGTGGAGTTTCCATTCATCGTTCGGATTGTGTGAATATGATGAATTTATCCGAGCAGGACCGGCACAGGATCATTGAGGCAGTCTGGGAAACACCGGTGGATGGATCTTCGGATGAGCTTTATGATACGGAAATCGTGATTTATGCGTATGACAGGATTGGGATTTTATTGGATCTGACGAAGATTTTTACAGAAAACAGGATTGGTGTGAAGTCCATCAACAGCAGGACCAGCAAACAGGGAATTGCAACGATTGACGTGTGTTTTGAGGTGTCCGGGGCAGCGGCACTTTCTGAGCTGATGAATAAGATAAAGCAGGTGGAAGGCGTGAAGGATATTGAAAGGACAAAATCCTGACCGGTTCTGTTTTTGCGGCTGGTAGGGGGAATAGGACAGTTTTTTTGTTCAGAGACGTGGTTTTACAGAAAGGATGGAATGGTATGGCACTGGTTTGTGATTTCAGGGTGGTAGGACTGGTACAGACGAATTGTTATTTTTTATATAATGAGGAAACAAAAGAGGGGATCATTGTGGATCCGGGAGATAATGCGGATTTGCTGCTTTCGTATATGGAAAAGAAGGAGCTTCAGATAAAGGCGGTGCTTTTAACGCATGGCCATTTTGACCATATCATGGCGGTGCCGGAAATAAAGAAGGCATTAAATGTTCCTGTGTATGCTTCAAGAGTGGAAAAAGAGGTTCTGGAGGATCCGATGGCAAACCTGTCTTTACAGCTTGGGAGGAGCGGAATCCGGATAGAAGCAGACCGGTATCTGGAGGACGGGGAAACAATCTCACTTCTTGGCGAGGAAGTGCGCTGCATTTTGACGCCGGGCCATACGGTGGGCGGAATGTGTTATTATTTTCCAAAATCCGGAATTCTTTTTTCCGGTGACACGCTGTTTCAGGAGTCTGTGGGAAGAACGGATTTTCCGGGCGGCAGCATGAAAGACCTGGTACGGTCGATCCGGGAAAAGCTGTTCGTGCTGGCACCGGCAACAAAAGTTTATCCGGGGCATGGGCTGACAACTTCGATTGAAACGGAGAAGATGTTTAATCCTTTTGCGGTGGAATAAAACCGTTTTTACAGCTGACTGTTTTTTGAGAGGTGTCTGTGAAAAATGAAGAATGGGGGAGTTTACGTTTTAAATGATTGGGATAGGGTATCGGGAAAAAGATTTTGATTATGAGTTAAGGGCACTGACGGCGGGATTTTTTCCGAAACAGAGGATTACAGACTTTTCTTTGGAAGCAGGGCAGCCTTTTGATGGTCTGGTGTCCGGGGCAGCAGAGGCAGAAATTTTGTGCATTTATTTTGATTTTGAACAAAAGTGGTTTGAAATTAGGATTTGGAAATTTGCCTGTCCGGAGGATGTATGGGAACGGAGGATGGAGGTTTCCGGGGAGGAGAATTTTAAGAAACATCCCGGAAAGACTTCACATCCGTATCGTTCTTATTATAAAAATCAGGTAAAATATCTATTTTTTCAAATGCTTCTTTCCCTGCCGGAACGGATGCTGCCTGCCGGTTTTGAAAAGCGGATTCCTGCGTGGGGGACCATGACCGGGGTAAGGCCGACAAAGATACCAATGCAGGAGCTTTTATCGGGAAAAACGGAAGAAGAGGTGCTTTTGCAGCTAAAAGAGCTTTACTGCTGTCAGGAAGAAAAAAGCAGGCTCTGCCTGGCGATTGCCAAAAAGGAGGCAGAGCTTTTGAAACAGGTGGATTATGAACATGGATACAGTCTCTACATAGGGATTCCGTTTTGTCCGACGACGTGCCTGTATTGTTCGTTTCCATCGTACCCTTTGGAAAAATTTGGACATCTTGCGGAAAATTATCTTTCCGCTTTGGAAAAGGAAATACAGGAGGTTTCCAAAAAATGTAGGGGGCGTAAGCTGGTCAGTGTGTATATGGGAGGAGGAACACCAACGTCGCTTTCCGCAGGACAGTTAGAGCGGCTGGTTTCTTTTGTGCAGGAGCATTTTCCAGAGGCGGGGAGCGTAGAATTTACCGTGGAGGCGGGAAGACCGGACAGTATCACAAGGGAAAAGCTTCTGGTATTAAAAAAACATGGAATCAGCCGGATATCCGTAAATCCACAGACCATGCAGCAAAAGACGTTAGAACTCATTGGGAGAAAGCATACGGTAGAGGATACGAAACAGGCGTTTTTTCTGGCAAGAGAGCTCGGTTTTTCTGATATCAACATGGATCTGATTGCAGGACTTCCGGGGGAGACGTTAGAGGACTTTGCGGATACGCTTGCCCGGGTGGAAGCATTGGAACCGGACAGCATTACGGTACATTCTTTGGTGATTAAAAGGGCTTCTAAGCTTCGGGAGGTGTTAGAGGATGCCGCACGCCGGTCTGTGGCAGAACAGCAGTCTGTGGAATCCGGAGTTTATGGGAAAGCGGCAGGTTTTGTGAGAAATGGGCAGACGGGAGGGGAACGGATTTCTTTCTCAGAGGAGGAACGCATGGAACGGATGGGACAGATGCTTGCTCTTGCAGAGAAAGAACTGCAGAATAAAGGATATCAGCCATATTATATGTACCGGCAGAAAAATTCAGCAGGTCATTTTGGAAGTAACGGACAGGAGAATATCGGGTTTGCCAGACCGGGGAAGGAATGTCTCTACAATATCCTGATCATGGAGGAGATGCAGACGATTGTGGCAGTGGGGGCAGGGGCTTCCACAAAGCTTTATCGTGCAGAGGACGTACAGAATCAGGGAAAGTGGATAAAACAGGGGCTGGTGAGCCGGATTGAGAATGTGAAAAGCGTACAGGATTATATCGAAAGAATTGATGAAATGATAGAGAGGAAGGGTAACTATTCAGTCTTCCTATGAATCCATATAGATTTTCTGCTGAAAACTTGTTTTCAAGCGAAAATCTATATGGATTCATAAGGTGTGATGATAGTCACACTCAAAGTATCCCGAAGAAAATTTGATATAATCAAATTTTTTTCGGGATACTTTGAGAAGGCTGAATAGTCACACCCATCCCGAGAAAATTTATGAAGCTTTATTGGAAAATGGTCAGGAATGAAAAGAGAAAGGGTAAGCTATCATGGAGGAGATTTTTGAACGTGTGATGCAGAATGAAAATGTACCCCTCCATCTCCGTCAGACGGTCTATGAGGAAATGCGTCATGGAATTGAGGTGAGCAATCTGGCGAAAATGATTGCGGAGGAAATGGGGGAGGAACGGACGGTTATAGATAAATTGGAAATTGCGGGGATTTTACATGATATTGGAAAGCTGAAGCTGACAAAGTACATGTATTCCGAAGAGGGGCTGATCGTGGAACAGATGAAATATGTCAGACAGCATACAAAACAGAGCTGTGAGATTGCAAAGACAGCGGGATATGGTGGTGAAATTTCCGAAGCGGTGTATTATCATCATGAAAACTGTGACGGATCCGGGTATCCGGATAACCTGCATAAAGATGAAATTCCGCCTCTTGCAAAGATTTTGAGGGTATGTGATGTGTTCGTGGCCTTAACGACGGACCGGAGCTACAGGAAAGCATTTGACCCGAAAACGGCATTGGAAATTATGATTGATGAAGTCCAGGATTATGACATGAATGTTTTTCTGGCATTCCAGCGGGTGCTGCATCATCAGGTGTTCCGGATGGGTGTGGAGAAAATGCGGTCTGTGACGAGTGAAAAGCAATATGAGGTGTTAGAGCTTTTTGTAAAGGAAATGGAGCATTTATATTGATTAGGAAACCGTTTTCCCGAATGCTTGCATTTTGGCAGACAAGGGTGTAGAATAAGATTTATTTATTTTGTTAGGAAATCAACATAGAAAAAACGGAGGAGCAAAAAACATGGCAGAATCAATGAAGGGCTTAAAGCGTACCTGCAGGTGCGCAGAGCTTGGGGAGAAAAATATTGGAGAAAAAGTGACCGTAATGGGCTGGATTCAGAAGGCGAGAAACACAGGCGGGCTCATCTTTGCGGATTTAAGGGACAGGAGCGGTCTTCTGCAGATTAACTTCCAGGAAGAAAAACTGGGAAAGGAATTATTTGATAAGGCATATAAGTTACGCAGTGAATTTGTGGTGGCGGTCACAGGAACGGTGGTCGC
>CADBMP010000134.1 GCA_902795775.1 uncultured Lachnospiraceae bacterium
GGTGTGACAGTCGGACTTGGTGCCGCTGTGCTTTCTGCACCCTCTCCCGCTTTCATAAAAGAAAATTTCTGTTTCGGCTGGTAAGACAGAGATAATGTCTGTGCAGGAATAACCGTCGCAAATGCCTCTCCGATTGTGGCGGTCGGATCAGGTTCTACTGTCTGTTCTGTTCCCTCTGGTCTTACATATCCCCCGCTCATCAGAGGAAGGTCAAGCTCTGTGACTGCTTTTCCATCTGCATCTGTGGTGACAGTTCCTAAAAGCGTTCCCGCCTCCACGATCTTCTTTCCGTCCGCATTGAAAATATCATGCTTTGTATAAATGCCGAACTCTGCACCCTTTACCGGCTTTCTGCTTACCGTATCGGATTTCAAGAGGGAGACTGCCGCCTTTGCCCTTGCGTTCTCCACACTCAATACTCCATTTTTGTCGGTCGCTTTTGTCGCATTCAGGACAAATTCATCCTCTTTATTTTTCCAGTTAAATTCTATATCCCAAGATTGTTCCGGCAGCACATATCCGTACAAGGTCTGCTTTTCCTTTACTTCATACTTTCCTAACGGAAGGTTGACGGTAACGGTTCCGTCCTTGTCCGTAGAAAATCCCGTGATATTTTTGCACTCTTTTTCAAACTTTGCGCCCTCTCCTGTGGTGATCGTTGCCACAAGGTCACCTTTGGCATACCAATGAGTGCCCTGGTTGTCCTGTGTCATGATGTCCTCTTTTGCATACACTTCAAAAACAACGCCCTTTAAGAAACGCTTTTCATAGATAAATTTTCCGTCCTGAAAATCAGAAAGCACTTCCCCGGTCTTATACACCTTTAACTTTCCATAAGTTTCCGCATTGGTATAGGTGACGGTCACGATAGCATGACGGTATCCTTCCTCGTCCGTATAGCTCTCATAGCTGTCTGCCTTGCTGTTTATCACTACTTCAATATATTTCTTCGTGATATGGAGTCCTGTCGCACTGTCCGTTTCATAGATACGGTAAGTTCCGGATTTCAGTTCCTTTACCGTCATGATCTCGCCGCTGTCATCGGTAACGAATTTATCAATGGTCTCCGTTTTGTTTCCGGTGCTGTAACTCTGCTGTACAAGCTCCTCGCCCTTATCCGTTACCTTGTATATCTGGTAGGTCGTACCGGATTTCAATACCTGCTTTTCGGTATTCCCGTCAATCTTTAAGATTTTAAGGTATGCCTTAAAGAGCATATTTTCCAACGGATAAGTGTAGGTCTTTCCGTCCTCAGTTACTTCCACCTGAAAATCATCGACAAGATAGGCATCCACATCACCGGAGTCTACCTGATGAACGGTATATTTCCCGTAATATAAATCTTTCGTGGCTGCATATCCGTCCGCATTTGTCTTGATGGTATCCCTCTCAAAATCGTCGCATTTCTCATAGCTGCCCTTAGAGCTAAGATATACTTGAAAAGTTGTATTTGCCTCTGCATCTAACTTTCTGCCCTTGCCCTCTGAATAATACTTCTGTACGGCAACTTTTCCCAGAACAGGCTTGTTCCCAAACTCCACCGTAGAAAGCTCTTTCGTAAACTCTGCGGTCTTGCCGGAAGCATCTGCGGAAACCGGAAGTACCTCCGTGGAAAGCACATATCCCTTTGGAGCCTTTACCTCTTTGAGATAGTAGGTCACACCGCTTTTTAAATAATCGGTCACGACCTGTCCGCCTTTAATGGCATATACCCCTGCTTCTTTCGCATTGCCCTTTTCATCATAGACGGTCGCTTTCTTTTTGCACTCCTTATCCTCGTATAGCTGGAACACTGCACCCTCAAGCTCTGCCTCTCCATGTGCCTTTTTATCTGTGCTGTAGCTGTCTTTCTTTACCACTTTGATGGTTGCCTTCTTGTACTTATTGGTAATACCTGTGATATAAGCCTTGCTGTACTCTGAAGCAATATCCACCTTACTGTCTGCCCACTGCCCGTCATCGTCCTTTTCCCAACTGATCGCTTTTTTGAGCGTAATCTTCACACCCTTTGCAAACTCCGGATCAACGATAAGGTTCTTGTTATCGCCTGTGTTATCTTCGGTCAGAGTGTAGGTGTTTTCAATATCATTCTTCATTTCCTTCATTTCTTTGTTCATCAGTTTCTCTGCCCCTGATTTCGTCATATCTGAAGCAAAGTCCACACCCTCATCCAAGTCCATATCATCCGTAAAAAATTTCTTTGCTGCCTTTTTGTCATCTGCTGACATGGCTGCAAGGTCATCATCTGGATAGTAATAATAATTCATGGTGGATAACTTGTAGGTCATACGGAAAGCGATACGCCCGCTGTCCAAAGTCTTTCCTGTCATCTCAAAGGAAGTATCATTGTCCTCGTCTGCATTATTGAACTCGGAACCGTTCCTGTCCGTCATAGCAAAAGAATACAGATCATCAAGGTTATGTGCCTCCAAGGTGAACTGAATGCCGCCTAACCCTTTCCCTGCCTCGTCCTTCTTTAAGACTGTGATACGCTGGCGGTAAAAGGTGTAATCATGAATGGATTTAGGCTCAAATGTGGTAATTTCCTCATCAGCATCTACCGTCAAAAGCCTCTGATACTTCTTGCTGTTCCCTGTTTTCTGCCAGAAAGTAAGGTCTGCTGTCCAGTTCCCGATAGGCTCAAAAATATCCTCGTATAGATCATTAACGGATTTAGATGGTGAGATATTGATATTCTTCTGCACCTGCTTAATGACATCTTTAAGCTGTGCCTTAGAATTTCTTCCCTCCGCAACTGACCAGATCAATGCCTGACTGAGTATAAATCCTTTGTTGGAACGCTTTTTTGCAAGCACATACCAACGGACAATTTTCGCATAATAACCATGCTTCTCTCCACCGGTATCCTGATCCCAATGATAGGTTTCCTGTGCTGTATAAGTGTTTCCGCTGTGACAGGTATATCCAAGATTTAAGCAAAACGCCTTTTTCCCGTTCAGGTGCATCTGCCACCATGTTCCACTCTTTGACTTTGAACCGAAGTTTACCGTCCCCTTTCTTCCAAGCGAAGTAAGGCTGACGGAGGAAGCTGCGCTCGCTACCTTATAATTTGCCGGAACAACTCCACACAACAACGCTGCCGTTAAAACAAAGGATATGATCCTTGTTATTTTTGATCTGAATTTCATAAATTATCTGTCCTTTCTTTGAAATAAAATCTGCCACTCCTGCCTTAATTTCAAAAGGCGGACTGCGAATGAGAATATCCATGCTCTGCCCTTCCTTTCTGAAATTTCTGCAACAAAAAAGCCCTCTTAGATTTTTTCACAAACCTAAAAGGGCTTTCACATCTTATTTGCTTGAATATTTTCTTAGTCTTCTTCTGAGTAATCA
>CADBMP010000135.1 GCA_902795775.1 uncultured Lachnospiraceae bacterium
ATACTCTTTTGTTTTATGTGGAAAAGACCTTGGACACAGGGTCCAAGGTCTTCGCTCCTCTACGGTCGGTGCAGATCATGCGTCCACCGGACGCATTGCACCCCATCTTCCGCTTTCTTTCCATTTGATTCTTTTTGTGTTCTTGTGCATAAAAAAAACCCGTTCCATTTTTACCCCGGAACAGGCTCTTTTCCTAAAACTGATCCATGCCAGTAAGTTAAATCTGCTCAATCCGAATCGTATCCGTATTCCCGGACACCCGGCTCTGCGCTCCTCCGGTCAGGACCACATTGTCTCCCTTTTCCAGTGCGAAGACCCTTTTTGCATGGCTGAGCGCATGATAAAACATGACATCGAGCGAACTGAACTCCTCGCTCATTACAGGCGTCACGCCCCAGCTGAGATTCAGCCTCCTCCACGCCTTTTTCGATGTCGTCATGCCGATGATATCCACAGGACATCGGAACCGGCTGACCATCCTTGCCGTATTTCCGGACATGGTGCTGACCACGATTCCCTTTGCCCCGATATCGACCGCCATGCCGCAGGTAGCATGGGAAATGGCGTCAATATTGCTATGTATCGTATAATCGCTGTTTTTGAACGCTTTAGTATAGTCAATATGCTCCTCTGTGAATTCCGCAATGTCCGACATCGTTTTGACCGCCTCGACCGGATGGGCTCCGGCAGCCGTCTCGCCGGACAGCATGATGGCAGAAGCCCCGTCATATACGGCATTTGCCACATCAGAAATCTCTGCCCTGGTCGGTCTCGGGTTATAGATCATGCTTTCGAGCATCTCGGTCGCTGTGATGACCCGCTTTCCAAGAAGCCGGCATTTGCTGATCAGCTGTTTCTGGACATACGGCACTTCGGTATAAGGAATCTCCACGCCCAGATCTCCTCTTGCCACCATGATTCCATCGGCGACCTCACAGATTTCTTCAATCTTGTCCACTCCGGAGCGATTCTCAATCTTGGCAATAATCTCAATCCCCTCGCCGCCATTTGCATCCAAAAACTCCCTCATATCCTTGACATCCTGCTTGTTCGACACAAAAGATGCCGCTACAAAATCTACCTCGTTCTCTATTCCAAAAAGCAGGTCTTTTTTGTCCTGCTCGCTCAGAAAAGCTTTGTTCAGCACCTTGTTTGGAAAATTCATGCTCTTTCTGTCTGACATGACTCCTCCGGCTATGACTTTGCAGTAAGCGTTTGTATCATCAATCCGCTCCACTTCAAAAATGACCAAGCCGTTGTTTACCAGCACCCTGTCCCCGACAGACAGCTCATGTACCAGCTCTTTGTAATTCACCGATACCCTGGTCTCATCCCCTTCAACCTCCTCTGTCGTAAAAATATAGGAATCGCCTTCTTTCACCGTCACCTTTTTTTCTTTGAATGTCTTGATCCTGTATTCCGGGCCCTTTGTGTCCAGCATGATCGCAATTGGAAGATCAAGCTCTTCCCGCACTTCCTTGATCATATCAATCTTTTCCTTGTGCTCCTCATGGATTCCATGAGAGAAATTTAATCTGGCGACATTAAGCCCGGATTGGCAGAGCTTTGTAAAAACCTCTTTGTCCGCACTTGCAGGACCGATTGTCCCAATAATTTTTGTCTTTCTCATTTAATATCCTCCTGTCAGATTTTTTATGGTACGAACTGCTAATTATTGCTTTTAGTATACCATAATCAGACACCTCTGACAACAACGAGAATTGCATCTGCCCTCATCCTTGAAAAAAAAGACTTCCGCACATCTGGAATATGATACTGTTCCATCTGTGCAAGAAGTCTGTGCTATTGAAACTATAAACGTTTAGCTCCGCTTTGAACTGATTTCCCTTGTGCATAACAACATCCCCTGCAATTTTGAAAACACCACAAAGATGACCGCAGCCCCCGGAAGTTATTCCAATAAAAACAGTCTGTTGACTTGCCCGAAATTTATTTTTCTGCTTTCCGTCCCTGTATAATCATAGAAAGAGGAAAACCACTGTGGTCAAGTGGACCGAAGCCGCCGCTGATATCGTAGTCGAACAATCATCCCTGTTCTCTAACGCCTCTTCCCATGCTGCTTTGTTTCCTTCAATATACTTATCCATAAAAATCCTCCATGCCGAACACTCCTTGCGATACAGCGCATCTATAATGCCGGCTTTTACAAATTGCAAGCCCGCAGTCACTCCCTCTGCCTGCAGGCAATATAAACATCCATGCTCTCTCCGTCCGTTTCAAAGCATGGGATTACTTCGTTATCCACACGTTCCAGACCGTTGGTTCTCATGAAATCAAACAGGGTGTGATAAGCTCCCGGTATTGTTACAAAAGGGTTATCAAATGGTCGTTCCATGTGGATGGCCGCATATTTATGAGCGGACTGTTCCTTAATCTGATACCTTTCTGGTTTTATATCATCAGGCAGAACCCAAGCAGCGGTATATCCATGCATATTAAAAACATTAACCTGCTCTTGTGACAAATTCGGAAAATCCCATCCGATTACTTTCGGCTTTTCAATGCCGTTTTCTTTTGCTATGTTATACATCCGGCCGATTGCATCACTCTCAGGATCTGTACTGATTACCGTATGCTCTATGTAACGGAATCCGGCAACTTCTTCTACCCGAAGATTTGAATATGCATCACTTCGTTTATCCATTTCTTCCCTGAAAAGATTGTCCAGAGAACAGTTAAATATCCTGCATATTTCAAGTGCCTTGTCCATTTCAGGATTTGCCGCATCCATTTCCCATTTTGAAATTGTCTGCCGGCTTACATTCAGCTTTTCTGCCAGAACCTCCTGTGTCATATTCTTACTAAGCTGACGTAAATACTGAAGATTTCTTCCAAAACTCATATTGACTCCTTTCATCCGTATCTGCATTATTGTAAAACAATTTATGCTCCGCGTCGCAGATACAGATTATCAAATATGTGCAGTAATTTCCACCAACCGGCAAGTGCTGTTTTATTCTTTTTTGCTACCACAGGTTGCGAACCCGAAATTTTAGGAATCTTCAAAGCATGATTTCAACAGTCCTATTTGCGCGAGTGCGCATCCTCGCAGAGCGTTTTTTATCTCATAGCACAAACTTTCCTATGAAAGAACAAATAGTTCCACTTGCGGAATTCTCGCGCCTGAGATAAAAATGCACCCCAAAATGAGGTGCTTTCGCTTTTGACAATTTCATGATTACAGTTTTTTCAGTTTTTTTATCAGTTCTGCCTTTGTTGTTGTAAAATTATACCTGGCAATGCGTTTCGTAATAGATCTATATTTTTTTTCTGTTATTTTTTTACGTTTTTCCCCTTTTTTTTGATAAAAATAATTCGATTTTTTAAAATTATTTGTTGGTTCACACATATATCTATATGTTTCAGTTATTGTTCCATTCTTATATTTCAAGGCAATTGACCAGCTGCCATCGCCCTCGCCTGACTCCCAAAATATTTTTTTTCCAGAATCATACACAAGAGAGTACTCAGGAAAATAGTTTAATATCTTTGTCACCTTTCCTCCTTTGTATGAAAACACATATGAAGATTCACCTGAAATGAATAAATCTTTTACACCATCACCATCAATGTCTGAAATATTATAATTCATGCTCTCATTATATTCTATGGTACCATTTGCAATAGCTCTGGCATATGCCTTTCCGGCGGCAGAATTTTTCCCCGCAGCATCGGCTGTTGAAACAAATGTGCTCATGCATAATGCTGATGCAAGAAACACAGAAACAAATCTTTTTACAGAAATCATTTCACGTAATACCTCCTCAAAAATTATTTATTCGATTATACCACCTTGAATAAATAATCGCAACCACAAATCATGTACTGCCCTGCCACCACATATTATTTGCGGTATCGTATATTTGGTCTTTGCAATGCAGCCCGCCCCTGCCGGCACAAAAGCTGCCACACCTTTGCTTTCATAACTTTTCAAACTCTGACAAAAACTGTTCGGTCCGGAAGCAGTGGTGTTCTAAATTTCTTTTAAAATTTGTATTATGATATCATAATTCCGGGGCTGATGCGGAAAGGTACAATCTGTACACACCTTGATAGTCCGCCCCTTTTTTTCTATAAATCGTGGATTTCCCGGACAATGCTCCCTGTTATACAAGGGGCAATAACAGAACAGGCAGTTAAAATCCTCCAGCCCCTTATGACAGGGAAAATATTTACACTTCCTGTTTTCAAAAAAACGATATGAATCTTCCATAAAGCACCTCATTTCTGTGCTGCAATGCAAAGCTTTATTTACATTAAAAACAGACACAAATTGCATTACCTTCTTTTATATTCTGCTGCTTTCTCCACAAAATGACGGGCAAAGGACGGACATGACGGATAATAAAGATGTGGAAATCCCATCCAGTAATTCTTTCCGGTAAGGATACAGGAATACTCTTTCCCCGAAACCGGCTTCACCGCCAGGCAATCCGCTCCATTCTCCCCGCTGTCGTAATAATGAAATTCGTGCCCCCGGATGACCGTCCCGTTTTTCAGAAAATGATTTTCTTTTTCTTTTATTTCAATGTATCCAAAGCGCACCAGTTTCCCGGTATCGTAACAATCCGCCGGAATGACGCCTGCCATTTTATAAGAGTTTCCATCTTTATCTATGATATTTTCATGAAGATATAAAAAACCTCCGCACTCTGCCACCACCGGGACGCCTGCCTTTACCGCCATTCTCACCTGCTCCAGCATGGTGGTATTTCTTTCAAGCTCTTTTGCAAACAGCTCCGGATAACCTCCCCCAAGCAAAAGCCCGTTACATTTTTCCGGCAAACCTGTATCATGGATTGGTGAAAAAAACACAAGCTCTGCCCCGTATTCCTGCAGCAGGCGAAAATTATCCCCATAATAAAAACAAAATGCCTCATCCCTTGCCACCGCAATGACGGGATGCTCCCTCCCCTGCCATTTGTTTCCCTCTGAAGGAATAACATCTGTCATCCCTAAATCCTGTGCCTCCTCCGCAATCCGGAGTATCTCATCCATTGATACCGTCTTTTTGAATGCTTCTGCCGCCTCCTTAAGCTGCTCCTTCACATTTTCCAACTCATCCGGCAGCCGAAGCCCCAGATGACGACTCTGAATCTGAAACTGTTTCCTTTCCAGGAAACAGCCGGCTGCTGTACTATCTAATTCCC
>CADBMP010000136.1 GCA_902795775.1 uncultured Lachnospiraceae bacterium
AGAAAGATTGCTCCCCTTGTGAGGTATGGGCATATTATAATCACAAATACTGGAAGAAATACGCTGCCATCACACATCACGCCTACGGAAAAGGAACTGCAGCCTATCTGGGCTGTTTTCTGGAAAAAGACGGCTTTAAGGCACTTTTGAAACGCCTGCTTTCTGTGGCAGGAATCGATGTGCCGGATATCACCTTTCCAATCATATGTAAGTCAGGCACCAACGAAAACGGAAATACCATCCGTTATTATTTTAACTACTCCTCCGAACCACATATGTTCACCTATAAGGGACCGGATGCCAAAAATCTCCTGAGCGGAGAACGTGCTGTGAACGGAGATAACATGGAATTAAAAGACTGGGATGTTATCCTGCTGGAAATAAAAAATTGAGCAGGAGGCAGTTTTTATCGATGGCGGGCGGCGCAGCTTTGCTGCAAAATTTCCATATGCGGGCGTGCGCATAAAAAAAGCCCATAAGCAGGCATCCCACTCATGAGCTCCATAAAATGCTTATACGGAACAGCTTCCGGACTGATTTTCATCTACAGTGCCCGGATTTTTTCCATATTCTCCATTGCCAGCCGGTATCCCTCCATGTAATTCTCACAGATGATATCTAAATTTCCTTCAAAACTCTCTATTGGATGGGAGGGGCGCAGAATCACTGCCCTTCCCAGACTTTCCAGCCGTTCGCAGGCTTTGACCGCCTGATTGTAACGTTCATATCTGGTCAGGATCCTTCTTGCGATTCTTGGATATTTCCACTGTATCGCCTTTGCCGTCAGCCGATCCGTCTTTGTACAGGTCTTTATATATCCCTTGGGCCTTGTCAGCACAATCAGTGCCTTTCTGTTCCCGTCAATCACAAGCTTATCAATCGGAATCGGATTGGAAAGCCCGCCGTCATAGTATTTTTTTCCGCCAATTTCCACCGGTGGAAAAATCACAGGAAGGGAACAGGTCGCCTGAAGGACCTTATACTCCCTGTCCACATCCTCTTTTCCAAAATAATGGACATTTCCGGTCTCTGCATCCGTCACCGTAATCACGAACCTGCCGGAATAGCTCTGAAAGGTATTTAAGTCAAAAGGGATTTTTTCGTTTGGAATGGTACGGAAGACAAATTCAATTCCAAACGGGCTTTTTTCTTTAAAAATGTTTCGTTTAGAAAAATAACGTTTGTCTTTTCTGAACCTCTCCATAATCTCCAGATTTCTTCTTTTCTGTCTGGATACATATGTTGCAGCATCTGCAATCCCCGCTGAAACCCCGATACAGTAAGGGAACATAATATCTTCATCCAAAAGCGCATCCATCACGCCGCAGCTGAAAATGGGACGGAAGGATCCACCCTCAAAAAGTACACCTGCCATATTTCTTCTCCTCTCACTTCAAAAATCCATTGATAATCTGCTCCTCTGCTTCTGCTTCGGTAAGTCCAAGGGTCATAAGCTTTATAAGCTGGTCGCCCGCAATCTTCCCAATGGCGGCCTCATGGACCAGTGCCGCATCCACATTATTTGCCTCTAAGCCGGGAACTGCCAAAATTCTTCCATGATCCATGATGATGGAATCACACTCGGTATGACCGGAACAGGCTGCATTTCCTACAAGCTTTGCATCGAATTTCTGGTACGAATCATCCCTTGCCACAGAACGGGATACCACATCCGCACTGGCACCTTCACCATTCAATTCCACCACATAGGAGCTGATGGCCCGCTGGTTCCCATGCGTCATCAGGCGTTCCCTGACTACAAGCTTTGCGCCCCTGGAAAGCTCTGCCTTCGTCGTGCGGTCCGTATCGTCCACGCCCTTTATCTGCACCATCTCCATCTCCATGTAGCTGTCATCTTTCATATATACTTCTGTCCCGGGATTTAAAATCCGCTTGCCGGTCCCATCCCCGGAACCGTAATGCTTTTCCACATAACGGACCTTTGCCCCTTTTTCCAGATAAAAACGGTGAATCCCGTCATGTTCGGAATCCTGCGTACCGCAGTTATCAATGCCGCAGCCTGCCACAATTGTTACATCCGCATTTTCTCCTACATAAAAATCATTATATACCAACTCTTTGATGCCGCTTTTTGAAAGTACCACCGGAATATGGACACTCTCATTTTTTGTCTCCGGCTTAATGTGCACGGTAAGCCCCTGCCCGTCCTCTCTTGGCACGATATCTATATTCGCCGTAGATGCCCTTCCCGCCGATTTACTGTTTGCGCGGATGTTATATGCTCCCTCCGGTACCTGATGAAGATCTGCCACCTCACTTAAAATTCTTTTCTGGATTTCATCTAACCCTAACATGCACTTTCACCTCCTGTCTCTCCGGATTTTCCTGCGTCTTCCGCGGACTGCGCCATGCCGCTTTCTATCTCTGCCGCATGTAATTCCCCGTTTCCCGGCATTTTGTCCTGCTGCCCGCTTTCCGGCTTTCTGTGCCAGTTCTCAGTCATGGCACACTCCTTGACCGCAGAAGCCGTACCAATCAGGTCTGGCAACACCTCCTCCTTTGTTCCCTGTTCGGAAACCCGTCCATCTTTCAGCACAATTACCTCATCTGCGATATTTAAAATACGCTCCTGATGGGAAATAATGAGAATGGAACTGTCATGAATCCTCTCCCGCATCCCCTCGAACACTTCAATCAGATTCTGGAAGCTCCATAAATCAATGCCTGCCTCTGGTTCGTCAAAAACAGAAAGCTTTGAAGCCTTCGCAAGCACCGTTGCAATCTCAATTCTTTTTAATTCTCCGCCGGAAAGACTTGCATCCACCTCTCTGTCAATATAATCTCTTGCGCACATGCCCACTGCAGAAAGATACTTACAGGCATCTGCCACAGAAATATTCTGTCCTGTTGCCAGACGGATCAGATCGAACACCCGGATTCCTTTAAAGCGCACCGGCTGCTGGAAAGCAAAGCCAATTCCTTTTTTCGCCCGTTCTGTAATGGAAAGTCCCGTACTATCCTCCCCATTAAAAAGAATCTGCCCTGCTGTTGGTGTTTCGATTCCTGCAATCAGCCTTGCTAACGTAGATTTTCCTCCGCCATTTGGTCCGGTGATCACCACGAGCTTATTGTCCGGAATGGTCAGGCTGACTTCCCGGATAATCTCCTTTTTCTGCTCCTTTATTTCCACATCCACATCAAACGATATGTTTTTTAACT
>CADBMP010000137.1 GCA_902795775.1 uncultured Lachnospiraceae bacterium
CTTGACGGAAAATGAGGTGGCGATCTCTTCACCGCTCTCAGGATTGGTTTCTTTGAAACTATATGAAAAAGTATCTGTACACGACTTTAACTTGAATAGGAGATTCCCTTTGGAATCATGATATTTTGTGTAGACATTGGCATCATTTTCAAGAAGGAGCCACTCCTTCTCTTTCCCGCTCAAAGCTCTTCCATGAATGGACTTTGAAAAGATATAACCATTCTCAGTTGTCTATTCCGAGCTGATTAACGGAGTAAGTGGTCCGACCTGTGATACGTCAAAGTTTGCCAACTATATGCCTGTTTCTAATGTGACATATGTTGGCGGCGTTGGTACAAACGTCCTGGTATTTGAGGGTACAGCAACGAGAGACTTCGCAAATACCACCTGGGAAAAAGGAGAAAAGGACGGACTTGGAAACACAGCAGATAAAACCTCTGGTACGAATGCTGAGCTTGTGAACTTAAGAAATGTAGTCAGTGGAAACGTATCAGATAGAAGTGGAAACAAATGAGACAAGGCTGACAGATTACATGGCACAGTGCCTCTTAAATGACCGGAGGGCTTATATTCTCCGGTCATTTGGAGACGCTTATAGGTTCCGATACCCGATAAGTTGTATAAGAATACGACTTGTCGGGTATCGGATTTTTTGTATTGTTCTCATGTTGGCTTCTTTATCAGCATCATTACATCCGAAAAGAACTCTCCGTCTGTATCTGAAAACTTCGCCACTCCCCCGTATTGCTCTGCCATGGAGCGTATGGAGGAAAGTCCTATGCCGGTTCCGTTCCGCCGGGTGGAAATGTAGTTTTCGCCAGACTTCCGCAGTTTTCCGTGGAAGGGGTTTGTCATAACGATGCACAGATAGGTATCTGCTTCGGTCGTAGTGATGGAGAGGTCAATAAAGCGGTCATCCTCCGGCACATTCCTGCAGGCAGCGATGGCATTTTCAAGGAGATTTCCGATGATGCTGCACAGGTCGGTATCTGATATATCCGTATCTTTTGGAAATTCGATATGCCAGTCCATGTCTGCTTTCAAGTCGTCCACAGATTCTGCGTAGTAATTTAAGAGTGCGTTGACGGCGTGGTTCGTACAAAAAGACACCACGTCATTCTTTGGCATGGAAGTTACATACTCCATTAGGAAATTCTTTATTGCATCAATGTCGTTTTCCCTTGCCAGGTTCTCCAGAGTATGTATGGTCTGGCGGAAGTTATGACGTTCCTCTGCGGTCGCCTTCATGTACCGCTGCTGTTTGATGTACTGGCTTTCCCGCATTTCAAGAAAGCGGTTCTTTTCCGCCGTTTCCATTTCTCTTATTATGCCGGATACAATAAAATAAAAGATGAATGTCAAAAGAAGAAGCGTGGAGAACATCATCGCAAGGATTCCCCAAAAGACAAGGAACACTCTGTTGGTATAGAGTGTCCTGTAATCAAGCGGGCGGAGCAGGACATTAACAAAGAGGAACAGAGATGACAGGGCAATGGTTGTGTACCACACATGGGGCAGGTTCAGGCGGTCTACGAGGAGGCTGCCATATTTTGTGAACGGTCTGGCGAAGATCAGGGCAAGCACTGTATTCATAAAAAACTGGAACAGGGATCCGGCCATGCTGAAGGTATCCACACCGGAATGTGGATTCAGGATGGCATCAAATCCGGTCGCAAAGTTCGACAGCAGTGCCATTAGCGCACAGACATAGGCATAAATGGCAAGCGATTTGCTGATATGCACCGTCAGGTTCTTGTGATAGAGGAAAAAGAACAGGATGAGCAGAGGAAATAAAAATGTATTCCCGGAAGACTTTAAGTAACAGGAAAAAAAGGCAAGCACCGGCAGGCTGATTCCAAGAATAGCCGTCATATGCAGCAGTATCTTTCCAAGAGGATATTTTAGCTGATTTTTCATTGGAAAAAAGCAGAGGGCGGCAGCAGGGAGGACGACCGTATAGGAGATCAGTTCGTTCATAAATTCATGGATGGACATGTTTTTTACCTCTTTCTTTCTGGCTTTTGCGGATACGGTTAAAAATATAATTCTGCCATTTCTGTTCGGTCTCTTTTGCTTTCTTGGTATATACCGGGTATTTTCCTCCATTCTTTAAGAGACAGCAGCCTTTTTCAAAGCGGATAATAAAGTCCATGTTTACAAGGATTCCCCGGTTGATGGAAAGGAAACGGCTGTCGGTCTCCAAAGTCTTACATATGGCAGCAAAGGTCATGCGGATGTGGAATGTGTTTCCCTGTCTGTCAGTAAGGTTTAAATAGTTCTTTTCCGCAGTATTTACCGATACGATGTCGGGAAAGGGGAGACTGTGGTCTGTCCGGTCCTGTGAAAAGTGAAATGTTTCAGAATACAGGACCGTCTTTGTTTTCAAAAGGTCATCCATGCACTTAAACAGCTTTTCCCTGACTGCTGGTTTTGTGATATAGTCAAAGGCATGGATGGAAAAGGCGTTTCCCATATGCTCTTTGCTGGTGGTAAGGAAGATGACGGGGGTGTCCGTATCTGTTTTCCGTAATTTCTCTGCTGTTTCCACGCCGGTCATCCCGCCCATGTATATGTCAAGGAATACCACTGTATAAGTAAATGGTACATATTCTGAAAGGAAACTTTCCCCGTCTGGAAATTCATACAAGGAAAAATCTAAACGGTTCATGACCGAATATTCTGTCAGAAATGCTTTCAGTGTTTCTCTTTCTTCCGGCCTGTCATCTACTATGGCGATATTCATATTAAGCTCCTTTCAGATACAAAAATCCAATTTAAAAATAATGCAAATTTTATTTTCCATCTGCATTAGTAAAATTTCCAATATTTGCTGTTTTTGCAAACTCCGAATGGCTCGTGCGGAGCACGAGACTATTCTTTGGCTGTTTTTATTGCAAAAGATTAACGAAGCCGGGGACTGAAATTTTACTTCTGTTGAAGAATAAGAGGTGAAAGAGCTGACGAAAGCAATTGACTCTTGTGCCGGCTGCTGGAACATAAACTATAGATATAAAACAAAAATTCCTCTTTAGAGTGACAAGTCACTCCAAAGAGGAGAGGGGTTTGAGGGGTATATTCAGATATCTCTATCCGAATAACAAAATCATAATAACATACTTTTTAAAAAAATGCAAGTCTTTTTTATTTTTATTTTGATAATCTTTTTGTAATTGTTACATCTTTTTAGAGTATTTATAGTTATATTTTATAAAAATGTGGTACTTTTAGCAAGATTTTTTATCTATTTGTGAATTGGAAAGCAACGCTTTCAATCCAGGGAAGAATTAGCAAGACTTTTTATCTATTTGTGGATTGGAAAGCAACGCTTTCAATCCAGGGAAGAATTAGCAAGACTTTTTATCTATTTGTGGATTGAAAGCGTAGAAGTTTCTGGAATCTTTTTTGTCCTGGATGCGTCTTAAGGCTTCACCGAAACGCTGGAAGTGCACAATCTCGCGTTCCCTTAAAAAGCGGATTGGGTCGGCAATTTCAGGGTCTTTCACCAAACGGAGAATGTTGTCATACGTCAGTCTCGCTTTCTGTTCGGCAGCCATATCCTCATATAAATCTGTAATTGTGTCGCCGGTGGACTGGAACTGGTTTGCGGTAAACGGAACACCTCCGGCTGCCTGCGGCCAGATGGCTAAGGTATGGTCAACATAGTATTTGTCAAAGCCGGAAGCTTTAATCTCCTCTGGAGTGAGATTTTTTGTCAACTGGTGCACAATGGTCGCTACCATTTCAAGATGCGCCAGTTCATAGGTACATTTATGATGTATATCAATATCGTTTTACCTGCCAAAAATTCATACAAGAAAGATTTTAGGCAGATGTCATAAGTCCCGCTTGTTTGCGTGCTTCTTTTATAGTCATATATATCCTCCTTTTTAATAACTCATTGGGTTGGTTTTGGTATAAAGGAAAGGGAATGGGGTATCAAGGGATATAATGCTTTGTATTGACAAAGTGTGGTATAATAAAAATAATAAAATGTATATGAGGTGGGTATGAGAGAATATAAAAAGGTTATAGGATTAAGGTCAATTGTTGATAATGTAGCATCCTACATAGAATTATTAAGTATTCAAACAATTTTAGTAGATTTAAGTAATGTAGAAGCTAAGGAACTGTAAATAATTAA
>CADBMP010000138.1 GCA_902795775.1 uncultured Lachnospiraceae bacterium
CTTCCACATGAGATTGCGCATGGTTCGCTTCGTATGACGCTTTCTGAGGAAACGACGCAGGAGGATGTGGATTTCGTTCTGGAACAGATTGAAAAGAATGTGAACCGGTTAAGAAGCATGTCGCCGTTATATGATGATTTTAAGAAAAAGGAAGGCTGACGTGGTTTTTGTGGCAGGGGATATATTTTTTTTGCTGGCGGCATTGAAGATGATATACTAGGAACAGAAATCAGGAAGGAGTTTGGTGTATGTATAGCGAAAAGGTAATGGATCATTTCAGCAATCCCAGAAACGTGGGCGAGATAGAAAATGCCAGTGGTGTGGGTACAGTTGGAAATGCAAAATGCGGCGATATCATGCGTATTTTTTTAGATATTGATGAAAATCAGGTCATTCGTGACTGTAAATTTAAAACATTCGGCTGTGGTGCGGCAGTCGCCACAAGCAGCATGGCAACAGAGATGGTGAAGGGAAAGACGGTGGAGGAAGCCCTGAAGGTGACAAATGTGGCGGTAATGGAGGCATTAGACGGACTTCCGCCGGTAAAGGTGCATTGTTCTCTTTTGGCAGAGGAGGCGATTCATGCGGCCCTCTGGGATTATGCAGAAAAAGAAGGGATTACGATTGAGGGATTAAAAAAGCCGAAGGATGATATTTATGACGAAGAATGACGCTGCCCTGGTGATTTGCTTTTGGATTCTTTTCAAGTGATAACAGCAGGAGAAAAATGTATGGCGAAACATCAAGACTATACCTGGCAGGTGGAAAAACGCAGATAGAAAAGGGGAATTTATGTTTTCAGAGGATGAGTTAGAACGGTATTCCAGACAGATTCTGGTAAAGGACATTGGAGTAAAGGGGCAGAAAGCCTTAAAAAATGCAAAGGTCTTAGTGGTTGGTGCCGGAGGTCTTGGCTCGCCGGTTTTAATGTATTTGGCAGGGGCCGGAGTTGGAACCATTGGAATCATTGATGCGGACCGGGTGGATGTGTCCAATCTCCACAGGCAGATTTTATATCAGACAGAGGATATTGGGAAAGAAAAGGCGTTACGTGCTTCGGCAGTACTGGAGGCAAAGAATCCGCATACGAAAACCATTGTATATCCGTTCCGCCTGACGGCAGAGAATATCTGTGATGTGATTGGGGAATATGATTTCATTGTGGACGGCGTGGATAATTTTTCCACGAAATTTTTGATCAATGATGCGTGTGTTTTGATGAAAAAGCCATTTTCCCATGCAGGAGTGGTGGGACTTCATGGGCAGCTTTTCACATATGTACCGGAAAAAAGCCCTTGTTACCGCTGTTTTTTTGAAGAAATCCCACCGGCAGGTACGGCACCGAATTGTTCGGTGGCAGGGGTTGCAGGTCCCATGGTCGGTATCATTGGCAGCTTTCAGGCACTGGAGGCTGTCAAATATATTACCGGTGCCGGGGAGCTTCTTTTGGGGAAGCTTCTTGTGGTGGACGGCCTTAACATGAAAATCCGTACAGTATCGTTTCCGAAAAGGGAGACATGTGCAGTGTGCGGTGAGAACGGGAGTATTACGGAAATTACAAATAAGGATGGACGGTATGATGAAAAAAACGCCTGTGGATGATGGTTTTATTCACAGGCGGTATTACTGTATGCGCTGTGCAGAGCAGTCAAAGACCGGGAGTTTGTTACATGAACATGGCTCTGAAAGAGCCTCTGTTACTGGAACGGTGAAGCTGTAAACAGTAACACGATGGGAGTGAATTTAGTGCCTGTTCCATGTATTCTGCTTGAAACATGCAGATATATTAGTGTATAATTATTGTGTACTTCCTACGGCATTGCCGAAAGCGGTATTTGCAGCATGTATGTGTAAAGAAAAAAACGATATACTGGAAAGGGGAAACTGGTTATGAATGCTTCAAAAATACATACCGTTATTTTTGATATTGGAAAAGTGTTAGTGTCGTTTGAATGGAAAGATTTTGTCCACCGGTATTATCCGGATGATGCGGTCGCAGAACAGGCATCAGCGGCTTTTTGGAAAAATGGATATTGGGACGAGTTGGACCGGGGCGTCCTGCCTGTTCAAGAAATCCTGCAGGGATTTATCAGTAATGCCCCGGATTATGAGAAGGAAATACGGCATCTTTTTGAAAACCTTGGAGACAGCGTTGCCCAGTATCCTTATGCAAAGGAGTGGATTACAGACCTCAGGCACAAGGGGTATCAGGTGCTCTTTTTGTCAAATTATTCGGAATACTTGATTGAACGCAATCCGTCTGCCTTGGATTTTATCCCGCTTATGGACGGTGGGATTTTTTCCTGCCGCGTAAAGTGCATCAAGCCGGGGCGGGAGATTTATCAGAAGCTATGTGAGAAATATCAGTTGAATCCATCGGAGTGTGTATTCATTGATGACAGGGCTGACAACGTGGCTGCGGCAAATGCATTTGGAATTCATGGAATACAGTTCACAGAGTATCAGGAAACCAGGGATTTGTGTGAGCAGATGCTGCAGAATAAATGATGTATATGTCCATAGAGGGAAAAGGATTGTGCGGATATGTTCTGCAAGCTGGCAGATACGGCAGGCTTCAAAGCAGATGGGAAAATGGATTTATATAAGGTTTTGTTTCAGAACAAAGGGCAGGAAAAAAGGCCGTGGCGGCGGAGGTAAGAGTGGAAAAGAGCAGAAGTTTTTTTGAAAAAGATGTCTTCTTTTTTGGGGGGGCATCTTTTTTTGCCTGCATCAACATGGCAAAAATCAAAATCGTCTACTTGAACTTTATGTTTTTGGCAAGTATAATAAAATATAAAAAATCTGCCTGAAATCCGGAAAAATATTCCGGCAGAGCCTGGCTTGCAGACATTATTAAAAATTTAAGGCAGCAGTACAATAAAAAGAAAGGATAACAGAAAAAATGTCAGAATGGGATGCAAGGACAAGACTGCTTTTGGGAGATGAGGCAGTTTCAAATTTAAAGAAAAAAAGAGTGGCTGTATTTGGAATCGGCGGTGTGGGCGGTTATGTATGCGAAGCACTGGTGAGGAGTGGAATAGGTGCGTTTGATTTGATCGATAAGGACACTGTTTCGCTGACGAATCTGAACCGTCAGATTATAGCCACCAGAAAGACGCTCGGAAGATATAAGACCGAAGTGATGAAAGAGCGGATGGCAGAGATACAGCCCGATGTGGACGTGTATGTGCACAACTGCTTCTTCCTGCCGGAAAATGCAGATGCGTTTGATTTTCGGGAGTATGATTATGTGGTGGATGCCGTTGATACGGTGACGGCAAAAATAGAAATTGTACTTCGTGCAAAAGCGTGCGGCGTGCCTGTCATCAGTGCCATGGGGGCGGGCAATAAATTAAATCCCGCCCTGTTTAGGGCAGCAGATATTTATGAAACAAGTGTCTGCCCGCTTGCCCGCGTGATGCGGAGGGAGTTAAAAAAACGGGGGGTGGAGGACTTAAAAGTGGTATATTCCACAGAGGCTCCCAGGAAGCCTTCCGGGGGAGAGGAGAGGACGCCCGGAAGTCTTGCCTTTGTACCGGCGGCGGCAGGGCTGGTTCTGGCAGGGGAAGTGGTAAGAGAGCTTGCCGGCATAGAATCATAATATAATTAGTAAAATGTCAGAGAAAGGGTGGAGAAAGAAATGTTGGGAGTATGTTTATTGTTTGTGGGGATTGTATTGATCAATAATGGTTTTTGCGCATTATGGAAGATAGAAGGCTGGGCGGCAGCTGTCATGAATCTTTTTACAGGCATCCTGTCCCTGTTCATCAATTTTGTCAGTCTGGTGCAGGGAAATTATTACGCAGCGGGAACCGGTCTTTTGTTTGGATTTACATATCTGTTCGTGGCATTGCAGCAGGTGCTTTCTTTCAGCGGAAAGCCCTTTGCGGTCTTTTCTACATTTGTGGCGGTCAATGCGGTCATTTTTGGCTTTGTAGAGGGAATTTCAGGAAATGAATTTTTGGGAATCGAACCGGATTTCAGGTGGGCAGTCATCTGGTGGCTTTGGGCGGTTCTATGGGGAAGTGCTTTTGTAACAGAAATTTTGAAAAGGATATGGGGCGGTTTGTGCCGTTCCTGCAAATTTTTGAAGGAATCGTGACCGCATGGATACCGGGAGTGATGATGCTTTTGGGGGTGTGGTGAATCAGAAAAAAATGTTGGAAACGACAAAACGAGCAGAAGAGGATGAGTTCCCTCCTGCCCGTTCATTTTGTATGCACACGCCCGCATAGAGAAATTAGCTGCCTTCGGCAACATGCGGGCAGAAGTTTATGTGTCCACAATGCGAATCAGAGATTACGCATAAAGAAGATTTTACAGTTCTGCAAGAGCGTTATACTGCTCCTTTAAAGCCGGATAAAGGTTCTTATATACCTGATGGTATTTCTGATATTCTTTTGTGTTCTCCGGTACCGGATCACATTTTTTCTCCGGGTCCTTGTGGATCAGCTTCTGGCAGGCTTCCTCCACGCTTCCGTAAAGACCTGCTCCCACAGAGGCAAGAATTGCAACACCAAGTGCCGGTCCTTCTGTGGCAGTAACGGTATTGACCTCACAGTCGAACATATCTGCCATCATTTGACGCTGTACCCCGTTCTTGGCACCGCCGCCGCAAGCCATCATATCTGTAATCTGAATCCCCATTTCAGAAAGGATATCCTTGCAGTCCGTAAGAGAGTAGCTGATGCCCTCCATTACAGCGCGTGCAAGGTCTGCCCTTGTGTGCATACTGGAAAGCCCGAAGAAGACACCGCGGCAGTTCGCATCCAGATGAGGGGTGCGCTCGCCGTTCAGATACGGCAGGTAAACCAGCCGGTTTGCGCCGATTGGCGTTTCCATCACTTCTTTATTTAAAATGTCATAAACACCGCAGCTTTTCTCCTTTGCTTCCAGCGTGTAAGAAGCTCCCATGTTCTCAAGGAACCATGCCAGAGAATATCCTGCTGCCTGTGTCACGCCCATTACATGCCATGCACCGGGAACAGCACAGCAGAACGTGTGTACACGTCCTTTCGGGTCAATGGAAATGTTGCTGCTGTGTGCAAAGACCACGCCGCTTGTGCCAATGGTGGCAAAAGCGGTCCCATCTTTCACGACACCGGTTCCAACAGCGGCAGCGGCATTGTCACCAGCTCCGCCGACCACGACAGTAGCAGTGGAAAGTCCCGTTTTTTCTGCAATTTCCGGAAGAATCGTACCGGTCACTTCCGGAGATTCATAGACCTTAGCTAAAAGGCTTTTGTCAATATCCAGTTTTTCTAAGATTTCATCGGACCATTCACGTTTCGGCACGTCTAAAAGCTGCATGCCGGATGCGTCAGAGACTTCTGTTGCAAATTCACCGGTCAGGATGTAGCGCACATAGTCCTTTGGAAGCAGGATGTGCCTGCATTTTTTGTAATTTTCCGGTTCATGGTTTCTTACCCAGAGAATTTTCGATGCAGTAAAGCCGGTCAGTGCCGGATTCGCTGTAATCTCAATCAGGCGTTCTTTGCCGATTTTTTCTGTGATTTCCTCACATTCCTTTTCGGTACGCTGGTCGCACCAGATGATGGACGGGCGGATGACTTCCCCGTTCTCATCTAACATGACAAGTCCGTGCATCTGTCCGGAAATGCCAAGTCCCTTGATATCGTCCTTGTTTACACCGGAATCTTTCACGACCTTTGTAATGGTTTCTAAAGCAGCATCCCGCCAGTCTTCCGGTTTCTGCTCTGCCCATCCGTTCTGCGGGGTATAGAGCGGGTATTCCTTTCCGGCTGAAGCAATGACCTCTCCATTCTCATCAAAAAGAACGGTTTTGGTAGAAGAAGTTCCTAAATCGATTCCAATTAAGTAATTCATACAAATCCTCCTTTATTTTTTAAGGGCAATGGCAGTGCTGCCATCACCCTTTTTTAGTTCCCACACCTGTTGTATTTGGTTGTTCGATACAGTAAACCTATATGCCAGCGTTCTGGCAGTACTGCAATAAAATTTTATATGTAATTTTTATATATCATCTTATCCCCAAGGATTTTCTGTTTTATACAGCACTCCCTTTGGATGGTTGTAGCCGATTTCATTTACATCTACACCGATGTATTTGAATACCTCATACAGCTCTTTTCCAAAATGACCGAATGCAACGGCACCATGATGAGGATAGTTTCCTTCAATCAATACATGACGGTAGAAACGTCCCATTTCAGGAATTGCAAAGATACCAATGGAACCAAAGGAACGTGTAGCCACAGGAAGTACCTCGCCCTGTGCGATATAGCCGCGCAGTCCTGCATCTGCCGTACTCTGCAGACGGAAGAATGTGATGTCTCCAGGAGCGATATCTCCCTCTAACGTACCGTTCGTTACTTCCACAGGAAGGGAACGTGCCATGATCATCTGGTTCTTCATCTCGCAGAAGGAAAGCTTGTTAGAGCATGTATTTCCGCAATGGAATCCCATAAATGTATCATGTAAGGTATATTCAAATTTGCCCTTGATTTCTTCCTCATAGATATCAGGAGTTACTGTGTTGTTGATATCAAGGAGCGTTACAGCATCCTCACTGACAACGGTACCGATAAATTCGCTCAGTGCCCCGTAAATATCTACTTCGCAGGATACCGGGATGCCTCTTTTTGTCAGACGGCTGTTTACATAACATGGAACAAATCCAAACTGTGTCTGGAAGGCAGGCCAGCACTTTCCGGCAATGGCAACATATTTTCTATATCCCTTGGGGGCATCGATCCAGTCAAGGAGCGTCAGCTC
>CADBMP010000139.1 GCA_902795775.1 uncultured Lachnospiraceae bacterium
AGCCCCCAAAGGATTCGTGACCTTATTTTCCTGAAATCTCCTGCAGCACAGGAAATCCTTCCTTATATTCCTTGATCATGCCTGGATGCTCTCTGGCATAATCCCTGATTTTCTCCCCCATTCCATCCTCAACCAGCCGTTTCATTTTTTCTGGCGGAACCTGATTGATTTCGGGACAAGTGGGCGTCAGACAGACTGCTTCTGTTCCATCCTCCATCCTCATATAACGCAAAGGCCAGATTTTACAGTCAAATGGTTTCTCCTCCTCCGGCAGGGTACACCCTTTTTTTGAATCCAAAAAAGGACAGGCCGCTTCCTCCTCCGGGTCCTCTGTCTGATATGAATTTCTAAGATCGGTAACTGCAAATTTTTCTCCATTGTTTTCCTGTATCAGATAGGAGATTTGTTTTCCGGAAGCATCCACAGGATATTTTTTCATCAGCTCCAACGGAATATCCGGCACCTCCCACAAGCTCTGTCTCCTGAAAGAACAACAGAATCTGCATTCTGCACACGCCTCTTTTGATAGTACCTCATGTAACATATTACCCTCCTGTCTGCTGTTTATTCCCATTCTTAGTCTTGAGATTTTTCATCAGCCCAACTTTTGATACCAGCTTTCCAGCTTTACGTCTCCTGTTCCTCTCGCATTGAGATTTTCATCAGCCGGACTTATGAAATCTGCCAAAAATCTTTCCTATATGAATTTTTTACAGATTTCATTTAGCTTCTTAAAACAATATATTAGTTTACTGTATGATATTTTTCCAACATCAGGTCCGGATGATACGAAAGCTTTGCCTTTCTAAGTCCCAAAAGCCCAATGTCCTCTTCTCTGTTGATCCAGACAGCCTCCCTGCGCTCAAACAGATATTTGGCAAATGCCTGATTGACTGCCGCAAAACCGCCTGCCCTGGCAAATTCCCCATAGCATTTTTCAAAATGAATGTCATATACTCCCTGTGAAATTTCTGAGGCAATCGACATTGCCACGGGCTGTCCGTTCACATAAACGGCTGCCCCCAAAAGTCCCAGCTCTTTAAAAAATTTACAGGCATCATAAATTTCCAGCCGTTCCACAAAAGAGGAATCGATCCGCTCCTCCTGCGCCGCAAACCATTCCTCCTCCACAGCAATGATATCCTTTGTGAACAGATAAAAATTTTCCGGCCGGATGATACGTACCAAAAAGTCCGGATACTCTCTTTTAAAATGCTCTACCCTGTTTTTCTTTTTATGGTTCCTCTTTCCTGCCAGAAGCCCAAGATGCTCCGCCGTATAAAGATAATCTGCATTTCCGCTGTCTGTGGCCAATTCCGTTTTGATGCCCTGTTCTAAAAGCCACTCCCTGTTCTTTTCCGTAATAAAAATAAATTTTAACGGATAATTACGTTCTTTTCTGTCCTCTGCAAGCTCCTTCACTGCTTTTTTTACATCTCCGGTTCCCACAGGAAAAGCAACCCCGTTCCTGCCGGGAATCCTGTTTCCCGTATAACAACGGAACAAAAAACCATCCTTTATGGCAATCCTGATATTATATTTTTCCCGAAGCAGAAAAATATTTGCAGCAGAAATATCACTTCCTTTTTCACCGGTTCTGTATACAATCTGACGGATTTTCTCAACATCTGAAATTTCCGGTCGTTTCCACTCAAGCATATTCCATCCTCCTTACCACGATTCCTGCCCTGTATATACCAGTACATCGTTTCATAATTTACAATATACCAGGCTGCCCGGTTTCAGCCTGGTTTTCTTCCTTTCACATACCGGATTTTCCAAAACCTTTGCTGCAGTCGTCACCAAACTGTATTTTTTACAGCCTCTGCATAAACCTCCTGAAAAGAAATTCCCTTCTCCCTGCTGATTTCCGCCACGCTTTCATATTCCGGACAATAACGTTTTTTTCCGTTAAGTTCACATACCTTTACCCGGATTTTTCCAAATTTTGTATCTATATCTTCAAAGCTTCTTTGCAATATAGTACGCTCATACGGGATTCTCCGGATTCCAATGGTGGTTGTTTCCAAAAAAATAATCTTCTCAAGTTCTTCCCTGTCTTTTTCATCACATATCACATTCAACTGGATTCCCGGACGGTTTTTTTTCATATACACAGGAATATAATGTACATCTCTTGCCCCTGCCTCAAAAAGCCTTTCCATGACATATCCAAGTGCTTCCCCTGTACAATCGTCCATGTTGGCTTCCAGTTTATAAACAAAATCGCATTTTTCCCCGGCTTCCCCCTCACCATTTTTTCTGCTTTCTGATTCGGTCTGCTGGACAGGTCTTACCAGCATCATCCGAAGGATGCCAGACATTTCATATATGCGTTTTCCTGCTCCCAGACCAACTTTTTCTATCCGAAGCTTTTCCGGTGCCTGTTCGGAAGTCATCATGGCCGCCAAAATGGCGGCACCTGTCGGAGTGACAAGCTCTCCCCGGACTTTGGTAAACCTTACGGGAAGTCTGTATGCTTCCAAAATATTCACGACGGCAGGAACCGGCACCGGCAGAATGCCATGCGCACAGCGTATGGTTCCACTGCCCTCACAGACCTCCGGTACAATGACTTCTGTAATGTCAAGATTATCAAAACAGACTGCTGCAGACACAATATCCACAATGGAATCTACCGCACCCACTTCATGAAAATGTACCGTTTCCACTGTTTCGCCATGTGCCTTTGCCTCTGCTTCTGCCAGGATACGGAAAATACGTCCTGCAATTTTTTTTGCACGTTCCGTCATCTTTGTTTCCTGAAGGATTTCCATAATATCCTTCAAGTTTCTGTATGTATGAAGCTCTCCATGTTCATGAAACTCTCCATGCTTATGAGGCTTTCCATGCTTATGAATTTCTCCATGTTCATGGGACTCTCCATGTTCATGAGGCTCTCCATGTTCATGAGTTCCTCCATGCTCATGCCCATACAGATAGCCCATATCATCATCATGATTTTCAAATTCTTTTTCCAGGATTACGGAAAAATCCATACACGAAAATCCGGATTTTTTCACCCTGCTGATTTTTGTCCGGAATCCCCTCACAGGAAGACTGTCAAGAACCTTTTTCAAAACCTCCTGGTCCGCACCCAGATCCAAAAGTGCCGCCACCGTCATATCTCCGCTGATTCCCGAATGACATTCCATATAAATTGTTCTTCCCATATCCATTTCCTCATTTTTGCAAAATCCATTTTACTGCAGCTGCCCTTTTTCTTTCCCAAGATTCATGCTCCCTGTCCGGTAGCCTTTTAAATCAAGTGCCGTATATGTAAATCCATATTCAGAAAACTGCCGGATGATTCTTTCCCTGCAGGATTCTTCCATTATTTTTTCAAATTCCTCCGGTAAAATTTCAATCCGCGCCATACTTCCATGAAGCCTTACACGCACCTGGCAAAATCCCATTTCAAAAAGGAGCTGCTCTGCCCGTTCCACCATGGACAGCTTTTCCTTTGTAATTTCCTCTACGTAAACAAATCTGGATGCCAGACACGCAAAGGATGGTCTGCACCATGCCGCAATCCCCATCTGCCTTGACAGGAACCTGATTTCTTCTTTATAAAGTCCCGCCTCTCTCAACGGACTTTTCACCTGAAGTTCCTGTATTGCACGCAGACCCGGTCTCTCATCCGAAAGGTCATCCATGTTAGAGCCTTCTGCCACATGCGCAAACCCGTTTTCCGCTGCAGTCTGGATGATTTTTTCAAACAATGCCCGTTTGCAAAGATAGCACCGGTTTCTGGGATTTTCCTTTACCCCCTCCACCTGAAGGATTCCAATATTTAACAGTACCTGACGGATTCCCTCTTTTTTACAGAATTCCTCCGCAGCTGTTTTTTCTCTTTCCGGAAAAAAACAGGAATCTGCCGTAATTGCAAGCACCCTTTCTCCAAGCACCTCCTGTGCCGCCTTTAAAAGAAAGGAGGAATCTGTGCCTCCCGAAAATGCTACTGCAAGACCGCCTGTTTTTTTTATATGCTCCTTTAACACCAAAAATTTCTTTTCTGCTTCCAGTTTACCATTCGCTGTCATTTTTTATCCCCCTTGTTCCTTTAACTGCAAGCCGGTTGATTTGTGTGGCCAAATATCCTGCTCCAAAGCCATTTCCAATATTTACCACAGCCACTCCGTTCGCACAGGAAGAAAGCATGGACAAAAGAGCTGCATAACCTCCCGCACTGACTCCATACCCCACTGCCACCGGTACTGCGATTACAGGATTTTCCACCAGTCCCCCAATAACACCCGGGAGTGCTCCCTCCATTCCCGCAACTGCAATGACACAATTCGCTTTCTGGATTTCATCCAGCTGATAAAGCAGCCGGTGCAATCCACTCACCCCGACATCATAAATACGTACTACCTTTGTCCCAAAATATTCTGCCGTTTGTGCTGCCTCCTCTGCCACAGGAACATCTGCAGTTCCTGCAGTACACACAACCACATTTCCTATTTTTTCTTTTTCCTTTTCTTTTTTCAAAATACCTGAAATTTCATCATAAACAATCTCCGGTATTACCTGTCTCACCAGCTCATACTGTGATTTTGATGCCCTTGTTCCAAATACTTCCCCAAATGTTTCATACAGGCTCCGGTAAATTTCTACCAGATGGGCATCTGCCTTATTTTCACAAAAAACCACCTCCGGGAACCCCTGTCTGATTTCTCTGTGCGTGTCCAGCCTTGCAAAATCATAACCGGGTCCAAAATAAGTTTTCCCCCCCGCTCCTGTTTCCAACGCACCGGTACATTCTAAAAAAGGCTCTTTTTTAAAGAACCTCTCCGCTTCCTCTATTGATATTTCTCCTGTTTTTACTTTACTAAGGATTTCCCTCGTCTGCAAAAAAATCCCTCCTGTCAAGCAGCTCTGCCCGCACTCCATATGTTACTGTTACAACCTCTGTCAACTTATGCCCATGATACCATATCCAGCCCATTCAGTCAATTTTGGGTAAAAAATTTTTATTTCCGGGTTGACAAAAAAAAAATCTCATGGTAAACTCATTTGGAATTTGAAAATCATTTTCAAATTGCCGTTTCCGGTAAAAAATTTTTATTTTACGGACAACCACAAAAACAAGGGGGGATTTCCCTTGAAAACATGGAGGATTGAAAAATGAATGGACTTTTGAAGAAAATGCTTTTTCTTTTTCTGATGACGGTCATGACAGGGGCCTGTCTGACGGCATGTGGAAAAGCAGGCGCATCTAAGAACAGCGAAACATCCCCAAAAAAGCTGAAAATTGTTACCACAATTTTCCCTGAATATGACTGGGTAACAAATATTCTGGGAGATAAGGCAGAAAACGCAGACCTTACCCTTCTGTTGGACAACGGCGTGGACCTGCACAGTTATCAGCCTACCGCCGAGGATATTTTGAAAATTTCTAATTCCGACCTGTTTATTTATGTCGGGGGAGAATCAGACGGCTGGGTAGAAGATGCCTTAAAAGAAGCTGTAAATAAAGATATGAAGGTCATCAATCTCTTAGACACACTTGGAAATGACATCAAGGAAGAGGAAGTCGTGGAAGGAATGCAGGGCGAAGAGGAAGAAGAAGGTGAAGAAGAGGAGGAAGGACCGGAGTATGATGAGCATGTGTGGCTTTCTCTCAAAAATGCCAAAAAGCTCTGTACAGAAATCCGGACTGCCCTGGCAGACTTAGATTCTGAAAATGCAGAAATATATGAAAATAATGAAAATGCCTATGTGAAAAAATTAGAAGCCCTGGATGCCGAATATGAAAAGGCCGTTGCCGGCGCAAAGGAAAAGACCATCCTTTTTGGCGACCGTTTTCCATTCCGGTATCTGGCAGATGATTATGGCTTAAAATATTATGCTGCATTTGTAGGATGCTCTGCTGAAACAGAAGCGAGCTTTGAAACAATTACTTTTCTTTCAAAGAAAGTGGATGAATTAAATCTTGGCGCAATCCTTACCATTGAAGGTGCCGAACATAAAATTGCCGAAACCATAAAAGAAAATACACAGACAAAGGATCAAAAAATCCTTACTATGGATTCACTGCAGTCCACAACCTCAGCTGACATGAAAAAAGGTGCAGGTTATTTAAAGAGCATGACAGAAAATCTGGAAGTCTTAAAACAGGCATTGAATTAACAAATAAAACAGGAAACACTGACCGGGATATTTTCTTGTGTGGTTTCTGTGCAACGAGTAAGAGGGGGACAAGCCCCCTCTTCTCAATTAATTTACTAAAAGCACAAATATGCCTTTGTTAAACTTTTCCTGTAAAAATATCATTTACAATATTGTTTCGTTTCGGATCATCATTCATCTTATAATGTTTTGCAGCATTTTTTTGTACATCGGAATTTACAGAAGCAGAGGTTCCAGTGGTATTTGTAATTTTATTTGCACTGGAACGAAGTGCATTTTCATCTGCTTCGGAACGTGATTCAGATGTTGTCTCTTTCTGGCCGTTCTCCCTCTGATCCTTTTCTTTTTCAGCCTTCTCCTGCTCCTCAATCTCCTTCTGTTTTTTCTCCATTGCCTCTATCAGATCAGGTACCAGTGTATCCGAATCATCCATGTTTTTATATACCAGAGTATGTTCAAACGCTTCTTTCGTTTCCAGCATATTTCCGACGCGGGTTGCCGCCATCACTCCACGATCACCACTTTCCTTGAATGCAGTCTGAACGGAACCATAAAACTCTCCCATTGCCTCTGTCTTATTTTTTGCAAACTGCATCTTATGCATCAGCCTGTCATTTTCCTCTTTATACGGAACCGTACCTTCTGTAATCTCTGCCATGCGCAAATTCTTTGACGCATCAGTCTTTGCCGTCTTCATTGATTGTGCGGCAGTTTGATTTTTATTATATGGCTTCGTACTCAAAAAAGACTGTGTATAATTATTCTGAAATGATATTGACATAAAATCTCCTCCCATCTGTCGCTAATCTACGCATTCTCCTGCTGTCATCCCATGAAAAAAACAAGATTCCTCTTTTCACGCCCACATACTCCCTGAACGTTACCGCCACAAATGGTACCACAAGAATCCTTTCTCCCCTTGCTACTATTTACAACGTTCCGTTTTACCCAAAGGACCAAAGTATGTCGCCAATAATTGTGGGCAAAACACAAATCACCCACAAATAACTTCGTTTCAAAGTGTAAATTGTAAATAATAACCCTGCCCATTTCTTCCATGAAATGGTTTTACGCTTTTCTTCTTTGTCTTCCTGACAATAAAAGCCAACTATATCTATCAATTATATCGACAGAATCATCAAAATAATTTAGTCAAAAAGCCAATTTTTTCTTATTTTTTATTCCAAATATTTGCTGTAGAAGCTTTGAACGTATTATGAGCCACAACCATCCTTTTATATAAAATCTGCCAGCTCATAAATCAATTTCTCCGTTTTTTCCCAGCCAAGACATGGATCCGTAATGGATTTCCCGTAAATTCCTTCTCCAATCTGCTGTGCGCCGTCCTCCAAATAACTTTCGATCATCAGACCTTTTACAATATTTTTTACTTCCTTTGCATGATTTTTACTATATACCACATCCTTTGCAATACGGATCTGCTGCATATAATCTTTATCTGAATTAGAATGGTTCGTATCCACAATAACCGCAGGATTTTCTAACTCCCGTTCTTCATAGCTCTGTGCCAGATGGATCAGATCCTCAAAATGGTAATTCGGGATGTTCCTGCCAAATTTGTCCACATAGCCACGCAGAATACAATGGACAAGAGGATTTCCGGTGGTCTGGACTTCCCAGCCCCGGTAAACGAACCTTTGGGGATTTTGTGCAGCCACAATGGAGTTCATCATCACAGCAATATCACCCCCGGTCGGATTCTTCATGCCCACAGGGATTCCAAGACCACTTGCCAAAAGTCTGTGGCCCTGATCCTCCACTGACCTGGCACCAATCGCCACATAAGCTAAAAGGTCTGACAAATACCGGTGATTTTCAGGATAAAGCATTTCCTCGGCACAGGTAAAGCCCGTTTCCCGGATGACGCGGGTATGCATTTCCCGGATGGCAATGATTCCAGCCAGTAAATTTTCTCCCTTTTCCGGATCCGGCTGGTGGAGCATTCCTTTATACCCGATTCCCACAGTACGCGGCTTATTCGTATAAACACGCGGAATCATATAAAGTTTGTCCTTTACCTTTTCCTGCACTTCTGCCAGACGATGCACATAATCCAGGACCGCATCCTCATTATCTGCAGAACATGGTCCGATAATCAGAAGGAACCGGTCATCTTTCCCTTCAAATATCTTTTTTATTTCTTCATCCCGCTTTTCTTTTATTTCTTTCACTTCTTTGCTGAGCGGGTATTTTTCTTTGATCTCTTCAGGAGTCGGAAGCTCCTGAATGAATTTCATCTGCATTTCCATTCCATTTTCCTCCAAATCTGTTCTTGTATGGAAATCATAGCATATCTTTGCACGAAACGCAAATATGAAATACACCTTAATATATCTATACAAAATAACGAAAAAAGGGTATAATAAACTATATCTTGTCACGAAATTTAAGAAGGAGGTACTCTGCGTGGAAAATTTTTCACAAAAAAATGCACAAAAGCAAACTGCAGCGAACATGCCAGAAACAAAAAAGTTCGTTTTACATTCCGAATTTTCCCCTACAGGCGACCAGCCGGAGGCCATTAAAGCTCTTGTGGACGGCTTTCGGGAAGGCAACCAGTTCCAGACCCTGCTTGGCGTGACAGGTTCTGGAAAAACATTTACCATGGCAAATGTGATTCAGGAGCTGCAGAAACCCACATTGGTCATTGCGCACAATAAGACCCTTGCCGCCCAGCTCTATGGCGAATTTAAGGAATTTTTCCCGGAAAATGCGGTGGAATATTTTGTGAGCTATTATGACTATTACCAGCCGGAGGCATATGTTCCTTCTTCCGATACTTATATCGAAAAAGATTCCTCCATCAATGACGAAATTGATAAGCTCAGGCACTCTGCGACCGCTGCCCTGACCGAACGGCAGGATGTCATCATCGTAGCAAGCGTATCCTGTATTTACGGGCTCGGAAGTCCGGTGGATTACCAAAATATGACGGTAAGCCTCCGTCCCGGCATGATAAAAGACAGGGATGATGTCATAAAACGGCTGGTGGAAATCCAGTACACACGAAGCGATCTGGATTTTAAGCGTGGAACCTTCCGCGTCAGGGGAGATACATTAGAAATTTTTCCCGTCAATGAATCTGAAAAAGCAGTCCGCGTGGAGTTTTTTGGTGATGAAGTTGACAGGCTTACACAAATCGATGCCCTGACCGGCCATGTACTGGCAGAATTAGGACATATTGTTGTTTTTCCGGCTTCCCACTATGTTGTAGATACAGAAGCAATGGAAAAAGCGATTCATACTATTGAAGAAGAACTCGAAGAAAGAGTCCGTTATTTCAAAAGCGAAGATAAGCTCATTGAAGCACAGCGGATTTCAGAACGGACAAATTTCGACCTTGAGATGCTTCGTGAAACCGGTTTCTGCTCCGGAATTGAAAATTATTCCAGACATCTTTCCGGATTAAAACCGGGAGAAACTCCCAACACGCTGATGAATTATTTTCCGGATGATTTTCTGATCATTGTTGACGAATCTCATATCACAATTCCACAAATACGCGGAATGTACGCCGGCGACCGTTCCAGAAAGGAAACCCTTGTAGAATACGGTTTTCGTCTTCCGTCCGCACTGGACAACAGGCCGCTGAACTTTCCTGAATTTGAAAACTATATCAGCCAGATGCTTTTTGTTTCTGCCACACCGAATGTCTATGAGGCAGAGCATGAGCTTTTGCGGACAGAACAGGTCATCCGCCCCACCGGGCTTTTGGATCCGGAAATTACAGTAAAACCGGTGGAAGGGCAGATTGATGATCTGATCAGCGAAATTTTAAAGACAACAGAAGCCGGAAACAAGGTATTAGTGACGACCCTGACCAAAAAAATGGCAGAGGATCTGACCGCATATATGAAAGAAGCAGGAATTCGTGTGCGTTACCTTCATTCAGATATTGATACCCTGGAGCGTTCGGAAATCATCCGGGATATGCGTCTGGATGTTTTTGACGTTCTGGTCGGAATCAATCTGTTAAGAGAAGGGCTGGATATTCCTGAAATTGCACTCGTGGCTATTTTAGATGCAGATAAAGAGGGATTTTTACGTTCAGAAATTTCCCTTGTCCAGACCGTAGGACGTGCCGCCAGAAATGCCGAAGGACGCGTTATCATGTATGCAGATATGATTACAGCTTCCATGCAAAAGGCTATAGGGGAAACGAACCGAAGACGCGAAATCCAGATACAATACAACAAGGAGCACGGCATTACTCCACAGACTATCAAAAAGGCGATAAGAGAAGTCATGCGGATTTCCAAAAAAGTAGAATCCTCCGGTTTTGACCTTGAAAAGGATATGGAATCCATGACAAAAAAAGAATTGGAAGTGGTGGCAAAACAGCTCTTAAAGAAGATGAACCAGGCGGCAGCAGACCTGAATTTTGAAACAGCAGCAGTATTAAGAGACCAGCTCGCAGAAGTAAAAAAGCAGATAAACGAACTATAAGGAAAAATCACACAGATATAAATTAAGTAACTGATACATTCGTGCCGAATAAAATGTTCGATTATGCCGGCTCAAAATACAGTCATAGGGGGTGCAGTAAGGCTTTGAGCTTTGTATGATTCGGAAATTTAGACAAATGAATGGGTCAGTTAATTAAGAAACGATGTACTGGCACAGGGCGTAAAAAAGAAATGTGGAACGGGCGAATAAATTGCCCGCAAGCGAAGGCGTGCTATACAAACTTTAAAAATAACAAAGCTGTATTGTAAATGCACAGTTCTACCAGAAGAAAATAGAACTTTTAGAGTAAAAAGAGAGGAGAATGATATGAAAATAGGTGTGGATTATTACCCGGAGCACTGGGACGAAGAAATGTGGAAGGAGGATGTCGCTTCCATGAAGCGGGCAGGTGTAAACATTGTCCGCATGGCAGAATTTGCATGGAGCCGTTTAGAAGAAAAAGAGGGGTGTTTTTCTTTTGAATGGCTGGATAAGATTGTTTCCATGTTTGGACAGGCAGGTATTGATGTCATTTTATGTACACCCACCTGCACTCCGCCAAACTGGATGTTTGAAAAATATCCGGAAATCATACAAGTGGGAAAAGACGGAAGACGCATACCTCTTGGAATCAGGGGACACCGCTGCTTAAACAGCCCGGTCTTTCGTGAAAAAGC
>CADBMP010000140.1 GCA_902795775.1 uncultured Lachnospiraceae bacterium
AAAATGTGGATTTTCCGGAAGCATTGGAACCGGTCAGAAGAACGGGACGGTCCATGATGATGGAATTTTTCACCGGCTCTTTCACAAGAGGATGATACAGACCTTCTACATGAAGCCGTACTCCGCCCGGATTCTGCGCTTCCATCCGGTGCTGTTCTTTTTCCGGTAAAGGATTCCTTTCTACATCCAAAATCTCCGGAACCACATATTCTCCCAGAAATTCCCGGTAAGATGCCACGGAAAGCATGGCATCTAACTCTCCTGTCTTTTCAAAAAGCTGCAAAATCTCTGATTCATATTTCTTTGTTTCTTTTGTCATGGTGGATATCTTAATCAGGTCCACATGAAATAAAATCCTGACATAATCCATAATAGAATCAAATACATTCCCGGACATTCCCTCTCCTCCGGCCACCAGAAAATGAAATCTCCTGTATTTCCGGAAACGCCCTGCAAGCTCCTTTATTGTTCCAATCTCCTCCGCCAACTCTGGAAAAGAGACTGCTGAAACCGCCTCACACCCCCGGAGCAGATGAAAGATAAAATGAAACAGGGAAATCTCCCTGATATGCTTTCCCTTTTCATAAAAATACAAAAACGTATTAAAAAGCAAGATTCCTGAATACACAAGCAGATACCAGACCGGAAGGAAAAAAAGCAGGACCGTGCCTGCCAAAAGAAGTCCGGCACAGAACAAATGGGGAATTTGGGAAAAGGTCTTTAAATCCTTTATTTTTAACAAATATTCATATACAGAAAAACGATCCGTTTTCCCAATTTCAAAAAGAGCCTCTTCTAATGCCTGTCTCTCCTGCTCCCTTTTTTGGATGCCGGAAACCAGCCGTTCCCTCCTCTTTAATTCCTGTTCATGAAACACAGGCGTTCGGAGCATATAAAAAAGCATCATTTCACCGGCAGAAGTCCTTGTATGGTTCATCTGCCCATAGACTGCAGACAGGTTCAAATCGTTCCACGTAATCTCATCCACACTCGTTTCATTTTTATTCCCCCGGTAAAATGATGCAATATGATTCCATATCTCATCAGAATATTCTACCCTTACAGGCTTTCCCCATTCACTCCCAAGCTTTTGTTTCAGTTTTTCCCTGTCTTTTTTTCTGTCCTGTAAAGCTTTCCAGAAAAATAAGGCACACAAAAGCACACCTGCCATTAACACCTGAATCTTCATTGTTATACCCCCATAAGGAAAATGCTGCCATACAATCTGAAACAATCAAATTGCCTGACAGCATATACAGCATAATTATTTAGCCTTTATTACGATTATCTTGGTCTTCCAATCTTCAACGGCTTTCTGTAATAAGCATTAGAGATTTTAATTCCATCCCTGTGATTACTTGCATGGATGATCTGACCATTTCCTATATACATAGCCACATGGCTCACACCACCGCTTCCGTAAAAGAACAGATCTCCCACCTGCACATCACTGCTGCTGACAGAAGGAAGTGCTGCCGCCTGTGCAGCAGACGTTCTCGGAAGATATACACCGAAATGACGGTAAATTCCCTGTGTGAAACCGGAGCAGTCCGTTCCGTTTGTAAGGCTTGTCCCACCCCATACATAAGGATTTCCAAGGAACTGCATTGCATAAGACACAATTCCTGACCTTCCGCTGCTTGCAGAAGAAGATGATGATGAGGAAGATGTACTGGAAGGCTTCTTCTCCTCTTTGATTTCAACTGCACGCTTCAAAGTATATTTCATGGTAATAAAATCTTTGCTGACAAATACTTTTTCATCATCCACAGAAAGCATTGCCCAGTTCTGCACATCATCATACATTGCATTCAGGTCAACGTCCTTGACACTCTTTTTGCTGCAATGTTTCTTCACATACTGTTTCATATAATCTGCTGTCAGATTTTCTTTTTCTACGGTATATTCCTCATCCTCAGAAAACTGGTCATAAATATGTGCATCCGTACTTGGAAGGTAACGCACATTAAGCGTCTGTGTATTGACTTCTGCGCGAAGCCTTGCCACCTTCACTGCAAGCTTTTCCGCTTTTTCCCCTGCAATCAGATATTTAGACATAACATACCCTTTTATTTTTCCAGACTGGATTTTGCTCCATCCATTCTTTTCTGAAATAATATTGCAGGCATTATGGTTCGTCATTTTTCCAATGATCTTAGCATCCTCACTTGGCTTTTTGCGGACATTCAAATAATTATGGACATTTGCCAGACCGAGTTTGTCAAACTTGATATCTAATTTGATTTCCTGTTTTTCTGGTTCTTCTGTTTCTGCCTGCTCCCCTGCCGGTGCAGCCTGTCCATCTGCGCCTGAATTTTCTTCGGCACCTGCTGTTTCATTTTCCGTTTCCGCAGCTGCTAAAGCGATTGCCTTCTCCTGCTCCTGTGCTTCACGCGCATCTTCTTCCCTGCTCTCTATCACAGAATCACAGAACCGCTCCAACGTGACCGTAATTCCGGCAAGCGGTGTTTCTTTTGCCGCATTCACAGCTCCTGCCTTTGTAAAATCCTGTGTTAAAGATGATAAACCCGTAAATCCCATTGAAAAGGCAATTCCTGCCGCCATAAGCTTTAGACTATGCTTTCTCATATTTTCTCCCCATTTCTTTATGAAAAACCAGTATGTACTGAAAATCGTAACAGCTTCAAAATATTACAAAACTATTACAAGTTGCAAAAAGAGTATAGCAAGAAATTTTTTTCTTGTCAACAATAAATTCTAATTCCATTGTTTTTTTAACTGACCCCGTTTTTTCCGGCAGAATAAAGCTGGAATAATTTGCCAAGAACCACCAGAGATATATGCACCTGCTCCATCCGCTAGTTCCGTACTGCTCATATTTTCTGCGCAAAACTAAAACTTTCTGTCTTGATAAAAGCCCGGCGTTGTAATACTTCACATGACAATATCATTTCGTTAAGCCAATAGCATAAATGCAGGAAACTGCACTCTGTATACTTGTAGAAGAAACCGTATGAAGCCACCGGGCTTTCCTGATTGAGCCGTTTTCTAAATGATGATGCAGACCAGGCCGCCATTGCTGTCATTGATGACCTTCTGCAGCGTATCCTGGAGCTTTAACTGGCTCTCGTCAGAAAGCCGGTTGACCTTTGATTCCATTCCCTCCTCCACAAGCTGCTGTACTGTCTTTCCAAAAATATTTGTTTCCCATATACTCTCTTTCTTTTCCGTATTCTGTCCGGAAATATACTGGATCAGATCCTCCGCCTGCTGCTGCGTTCCAACAATCGGTGCAATCTCTGTTTCTATATTGGCCTGGATCAGATGAACCGAAGGACTGACGGCGCGAAGCTTCACTCCGTATTTATTTCCATGACGGATAAGCTCCGGCTCATCAATCACAATATCACTGGTTCCAGGCGTAATCACACCATAACCCTTTCTATGTACATCATTCCATGCATTGGTCATTTTTTCAATCTCATCCTTTTTAGAAACATATTCCTTCAAAAGATGAATCAGATGATATTCCCCTTCAATTTCCGTTCCCACAAGCTCACTTAAAATCTGATAATACCTGCTGTCATCAAATAAAGCATCAATATGTACCACGCCATTTTGCAACCCGGTATCCATAATCTTAAATTCACGTATCATATCCCCTTCCATCTGGAAGTTTTCTTCTGTCACATCTCCAATTTTGGATATTTTTCCAAGAAGCTCCCTTGCTTTTTCAATCAGCTCCTGCTTCAGCCAATGTTCTCCTGGAAGCATTTCCACCCATTTTGGAAGATGAAATGCTAACTGCCGCACAGGAAAAGCCTCCAGAATCCCAAAAAGGATGCGTCTGATATCCTCCTCCTTTAACTGGCTGCAGTTCACAGGAAGTACCGATACCTGGTATTCCTTCTGAAGCTTTCCTGCCAGCTCCTTCGTTTCTTCACTGTACGGCCTATTTGTATTTAAAATCACCACAAAAGGCTTTCCGATTTCCTGAAGCTCCCTGACTGTCTTCTTTTCCGCCTCCAGATAAGCTTCCCTTGAAATTTCCCCAAAACTCCCGTCTGTTGTCACGACCACACCAATGGTCGAATGATCATAGATGACCTTTCTGGTCCCATATTCAGCTGCCTTTGTAAATGGCATCTTTTCCTCTGACCAGGGGGTCATCACCATACGTTCGCCATTTTCTTCAAACAGCCCCGCCGCCTCTCTCACAATATATCCTACACAGTCAATCAGCCTTACTTTCACCTTCTGCCCGCCGTTCAGGGTAATAGATGCCGCTTCCTTTGGAATAAATTTAGGTTCTGTTGTCATGATGGTCTTTCCATCTGCGGACTGTGGAAGCTCATCAATGGCCCGCTTCTTTTCATGCTCGTCTGTGATTTCCGGAATAACCATAAGCTCCATAAACCGTTTAATAAATGTAGATTTTCCTGTCCGGACCGGACCGCAGACTCCAATATAAAATTCTCCATTAGTCCTCTCTGCCAGATCCTTATATACATTAAAATCAGACATAAAAAAATCCTCCCTTCAAAACATTCCTGGAAAACTGTCCGGAAACCATTACTATACACAGTTCTGCCAGTCGGAGCACAAACAGCCCGTTCCCCGAAAAACAAAACCATGCACAGTAACAATCACGAATCCAGCTCCTAACTATCTGTATGCACGAAGGGAGGATGATATGCAGGATAATCTTTAAAAAATTTTCTGCATCATTACAGCATCATTCTACTGTATTAAAACAACCCCTTTAATTTATCTACTGCGCCGCCCAGCTTATCTCCTGCAAGTGCAGCCTTTACACCATTAATCACCTGGTCTGCCACGCCATCCGGTATATCCATCCCAATGATGCCCTCAATGGTCTTTTCCGGATCCTTTTTAAAATTCTCCATTAAATTTGGATCGCTCTTTACCTTAGAAACCACCTCATCAATTTTTGCTTTAATATCCATTTTTTTCTCCTTTCATTTTGCGTCTTTGCGCATAATTTATTTCAGCCGGAATCCTGCCACATGCTCCTGCAGGAGACGGGACTGTCCCAAAAGCGTCTCACATGAGGACGCTGTCTCCTCAGCAGTTGCAGAATTGGTCTGAAGTACCTGGGAAATCTGTTCCACTCCGGAGGTAATCTGGCTGATGGAATTTTTCTGTTCTGCGCTGGCAGATGCGATCCATGTAATCAAATCTGCCATCTCCTCAGACATTTCCTTTACCTCCCTCATGGAAACAGAAACTTCATCCGCCAGGGCAGACCCCTGATGGATTGCGTCAATAGCCATGCCGATCAGGCTTTCCGTACCCTTTGCTGATTCTGCCGCCTTTCCTGCCAGGGTACGCACCTCATCTGCTACCACAGAAAAGCCTTTTCCGGACTCTCCTGCCCTCGCCGCCTCTACGGAAGCATTCAGCGAAAGAATATTGGTTTGGAATGCAATATCATCAATCGTTTTAATGATCTTTTCTATTTCAATGGAAGCCTCATTGATTTTCTCCATTGCAGCCACCATGCTCTGAATCTCTTTATCCTGACGTTTCACTCTCTCCTGCGTCTTTTGGGAAATTTTACCTGCCTTGGATGCATTCTCTGCGGTATGGGCAATCTGCTCCGAAGCCTCTGCAATGGCAGCAGAAATTTCTTCCAATGCAGCCGCCTGCTTCGTTGCACCGTCTGCCAATGCCTGTGAGCCGTCTGCCATCTGGTTGGAACCCAGATAAACCTCTGAGCTTCCAGAATTGATATCCGCAATCATCCGGTTCAGGGAAAATAAAATATCATCAATGGCTTTTTTAATATTTACAAAATCTCCCTGATACTCTACATTTGTAGATACCGTAAGATCTCCCCTGGAAATTCCCTCTAAGACCCGGTAGATGTCTCCCACATATTTCCGCATCATATTAACACACTTTTTAAAGCCCTCACACAAAGTTCCTACCTCATCTTTAGAACTATAGTGAAATTCTGCGGAAAGATCACCTTCTGCAATCCGTTCTGCAGCAGCACTTATTTTTTTGAGCGGCCTAAGCTCCAGAGTCGTGACAACAAGAACAATTACATTCCCCAGGACAAAGAAAATAATGAACATAATCAAAAACGCCATGCCAAGACGATTGACTTCACCATCAATATCTCCCTTCGGCACAACAAATCCAATTGACCAGCCGGTATCGGAAAGTTTCTTAAATAT
>CADBMP010000141.1 GCA_902795775.1 uncultured Lachnospiraceae bacterium
GATGAGGAAAATTTTTTTCCACATATTCCACGCCATCTGCACTGTTACAAAGGAGAGAAATATTCCATGAATTTATGCAGGAAATCCTTTTTTCAAAATGGCGTGGATGTTTTGTGAAGTAAGAAAAGACGTTATACTGCAGATAATCCACGAAATATCCTTTATCTGCAGAGATTTCAAAACCATCCCCGTCTAAAAAAATAAAAAATGTTTTTTGTCATCCGGAATGGTCTTAAAGTATGCATCAAAATCTGCCAGCTTCTGCAGGGCATCCGGCAGAACAAGATTGATACAAAAGCTTTCCATTCCGAGATTTTTAAAAGCTTGTTCTAATGCTGATATCATATATTCTTTTTTCTTTTCCTTGTCAGGAATATAAACGAAAGAAACGGCACCTGTCATATCTTACCTCATTTCTGTGTGTGAAAAGGTTACAGTGATTTTGCAAATTCCTTAATTTCATTCATCTTTGCTTCAGATTTGTTCTCGTCACCATTTGCAGTGATGATTCCGACGTTTTCAATCTGTGCATAAGCCATATAGCCCTTGAACTGTGCAATGGCGGCATCATAAACGCCCGGTGAGCCGGATGATAAAAGCAGTGCCGCTTTCTTTGCCTTTGCAGGTTTTCCGATGCAGTAGACTCTTTGGATGGCGGCTTCCATCTGTGCTGTCATGGTAAAATAATAGATTGGGGACGCAAAAACGATCATATCTGCTTCTTTGTAAGCTGGCATAATTTTCTCCAGATCGTCTTTCTGGATACAGACGCCCTCCCCTTTCGTATGGCAATATTCACAGCCGAGACATCCTGCAATTTTCATGTTTCCGACCTTATACTCCTCCACTTCATGCCCTGCGGCCATGGCACCTTCACAGAATGCCTGGACCATGGCAGAAGTATTCTGTTTTCTGGGGCTTCCGTTAAAAATAGCAATTTTCATTTTGTGTTCTCCTTTCTTTTTGTTTCATGTGTTTTTATGTATTTCCCCGGTTGTTGAACCTGAGATACCAGTATATTGGTTTTTAATAACCACTGCAAAACGATTCTGTCAAAAGTCCGTTTATAAAAGATTTTGGGCAGATATCATAAGGCAGGTGGATGAAAAAACTCATTGCCGGGGGAATATCCGGGTCTTATATAAATAAAATGTTAGCACATAAAAGCATTACCGTAAAGGGGTATTTAGGAATGCTGCAAAATAAGGTTAAGGTGGTCAAAAGCAGTGATTTGTGGTAAAATTTTAAATATGTGGACGTATATATAAAAAATAAACGCTTTGCATTTATGATGTCCAAAAGGTAGGGATGTGCATGTTGAAAAAATAAAATAAACACATGGTTGAATGGGAAATGAGGCAGGTTATGAAATTACTTTTTTTTAAGTCAAATCTTTTGATGCAGGAGGATTTACAGGAAACCCTGCTGCGTGAGGGGCATGAGGTACATCCGGTGACTTATAATTTTTCTGATTTTGAAAGGGATGATTTTTTCCTGTGATTTCTGATGTATGTGAGGAATTAAAAATACAATATATTTCCTGGCTCTATGACAGTCCGATTCCTAATTTTGTGCGGTTCGATACGTCTTATAACCATATTTGGTGTTTTGATAAGCAGGAGACGAAAGCATGTAACGAAAAAGGATATGCGCAGATTGCCCAAAACGGGTACGAAAAGGTAAAAGCACTTCATACATACGAGGCACGTTTTCCGGTGCTGTTGTCTTCCTTGTGTGAAAGGAGACTGCAGAATCTGCTGCCGGCATATCGGACAGATTCCACAGTTAAAGCAGTTCGAATGATGAACGGCATTCTCCCTAAATCCCTTTGGCCGTATCAGCCACGATTTTTTCTATCTGGTCTCTCTTTTCATATAAGGTACACCCGCCCGGATAATCGTCCATGAGGTATCCGCCATCCCGCAGTTCCCGGAACAGCCGGGAATTTACGGCTTCCCGAAGAGATGTATCGCGCACATTGATATCTGAATAGGGCGAGAAAGGACAAGGTTCCGCACCGCCGTAGGAATTGATATGAAAAAAGCCCCTGCCTGCCGCTACGCATCCACCGCTGCTTTTCTCATCACCCGGGAAGGAAATATAGACCATCTCCGGGCGTTCCTGACGCAGACGGGCAATCTCCCCTTTCAGGTATTCGCGCTCTTCATCTCCCGGGGCCAGCCAGCTGCTGTCATCCGTGACCGGCACGAACTCCACAAAAACAACCGCCTTACAGCCATGATCAGACAGGTTCTTTAGAAAGAAATCGGAAGAAACTTCTTTTAAATTCTGCGTTGTCACCGTGACAGATGCGCCAAAAATCAGCCTGTGTTTTTTGATTTCATCCATGTTGGCAATCAGCTTGTCGTATATGCCTAAGCCGCGTCTTTTGTCTGTAGTTTCCCTCTCCCCTTCGATGCTCATGATAGGAATCAGGTTGCGGCATTTGTCAAACAGCTTGAAATACTGCTCATCCATGTAGGTTCCATTGGTGAAAATCGGAAACAGAATGTTCGGTATCTGTCCGGCAGCTTCAATGATGTCCCGCCGCAGCAGGGGTTCGCCGCCCGCTAACAGGATAAAACTTATCCCCAGGTCCTCCGCTTCCTCAAAGATTTTCATCCATTCCCCTCTCGTCAGCTGCCACACAGGCTCATTGTCCATAGTGGCATGATTGCACCGGGAATAGCAGCCCGCACAGTGCAGATTGCACTTGCTGGTAATGCTTGCAATCAGGAAAGGCGGGATATGTTCACCTGCGTCCTCCGCCTTCCTGCGCTTTTTGGAAGCTGCACGGCTGGCAAGTGCAAACTTCGTCATATAGGCACTTTCCCTGGGGTTTTTCATGGTCGCTTTCACTATGTCGGAGACAACTCTTTCCACTCCGTGTGTCATATACTTCTGAATGTCAAATGTTTTTTCCATACTGTATTTCCTTCTTTACCATTTTTTAATAGTTCCATTTTTGTCATAAGAATTAACCATGTTTGAATAATTATCCATTCAGTTTAGTTGTACGCATTTCTATTAAATTATAGCATATTTTTTTCAAAAAGCATTATGCAATTGCTGCAATAATTGATAAATTGTGGTTACACTTCACACCGTAATGTCATTTAGTTTAAATTGCAGGTTAGATTGAATATGATGTGCCGCTGGAAAATACGTATTGCGAAGGTTTTTAGAAAGAAATGGTGGATTTTATCTGTATAACATACCGAAAAAAAAGAGTAAAGCTTGAAAGCAGACAGGAAATCGTGTTATAATAAAACTAATTGTGTAAAAAAAATAGTTTCACATCCGGAATATATGAAACACAGGAGGCACTATGAGAGAGAAAATAAGTCAGGCAGCAAGAGGAATTTTTGAATATGATACGGCAAATGTTTTGCTGTCTTTAGAGGAGCTTACGGTGGAGGTCAACGCAGGGGAGGATACATCCGGCACATTTACAGTGACAAATGATGCTTCGCGTTATATGCGTGGAGAGGCTCTTTCTGACTGCCATTTTTTGGAGTTCCCAGAGGAATTTTTTCAAGGTGTCACCAATGAAGTAACCTATATTCTTCGTGGAAATGAATTAAGACCGGGAATGAATCTGAAAGGAGTCATTACGTTAATAACAGATTGTGGAACAAAGCTTCTGCCGTTTACCGTTTTTGCAGGTCTGCCTTCCTGTGAGGTTTCCGGGGGAAAAATCAAGGATCTGTTTCATTTTACAAATCTGGCAAAAGAAAAACCGGAAGAAGCGGCAGCGCTTTTTCGGAACGAACATTTTGAAGAAGTTTTTTTGTACAGGGATAATAAGAACATTGCATTATACAGAGGTCTTTCCAAAGGGGCGAACAGAGGGCTGGAATTAGAAGAATTTTTGATTGCCATTCATAAAAAGCTTCCGATTCAGCTGACGGTTGATAAAACTTCATTTCAGTATAATTCCTGTGAACATAATTTTTCAGATAAGTTCGTGCTTACAAAAAACAACTGGGGATATGGAGAGTATCAGATTTCTTCTGACAGCTCTTTTGTGGTGCCGGAAAAAAAGGTCATCCGGACAGATGAATTTACAGGAAATCAATATGCAGTTTCCTTTTTGGTGGATACAGAGCAGATGGCACCGGGAAAAAATTATGCCAGAATTACTATTTCAGATGCCCGTCAGAAAATAGAAATCACGATTGTGGCCATGAAAGAACGGGAGAACCATGATGTCATTCTGATCAAACGGAAAAAACACCATCATTTATATGAGCTTTTACGTCTTCATTTGGAATTCTGTATGGATCATATCAGCAGTGATGTATATTTTAATGAGCTTGGAAATATTATTTTTGACATGGAGACTTATGAAAGTTCTTCTTTTACGCAGTTGTTCAAGCTTCATCTGGGAATCATGCAGCATAAGGATGGCGCGGTGAAGACGGGACTGATTGCCCTGGAGATGAAGAAAGACGCTCTTTTAGAAGAAAATATAACGTATTACTGCGCATATCAGTATTTAAAAGGATTGTGGGCAGACGAGGATGAGGTCATTGCTGACTGTGTCAGGGAAATTGGAAAGTATTATAAAGACCAGCAGGAAAACTGGCTGCTTCTGTGGTTTTTGCTTTATCTGTCTCCGGAATATTATGATGATGAAAAAAAATATGAGGCAATCGTACATCAGCTAGATAGAGGATGCCACAGTCCTGTTCTTTACATGGAGTTATGCAGCATATTGAATGAAAATCCAGGTTATCTTCTGGAGCTGGATGCGGGAATCTGCGGCGCAGTCCACTGGGGCAGCAAGCAAAAATTCGTGGAAAAGGATCTGGCCATGCGGTTCTGTTATCTGGCAGGAAGGCTTAAGAACTATTCTAAATCGGTTGTTCAGGATTTATGTGCATTTTATGAGCTGTATGAGGAGGAGGAAATTTTAATTTCCATCTGCAAGCTTCTGATGAAGGGGCAGGTGACAGATGCAGAGGCATTCCGCTGGTATCATCTGGGCGTGGAGCATAACCTGAAGCTGACAGAATTATATGAGTATTATATGTATTCCATCGATGAAAGCGAAAACATGGAGCTGCAGGATAATACACTGTTGTATTTTATGTATGACA
>CADBMP010000142.1 GCA_902795775.1 uncultured Lachnospiraceae bacterium
AAATTTTTTGGAAAGCATTGGATGTGAATATGCACAGGGCTTTTATTACGCCAGACCAATGCCTTGGCAGGAATATGAAAAAATGCTTAGAAATTCCGAAGAGGAACAAAGGCTGAAACGTGAGCTTAAGGAAAAAGAGGAGATTTCTGAAATCATAAACGAAATCTGGAAAGTAAATCCAAAGCTCGAAAGCATATTTCATACTCTTTCAAAGCCTGTGGCTCTGTGCTGGTACGATGAAAAGAATGTAAAATTCTTAAGAGTGAATCCGGAGTTTACCGAATGTTTCGGCTATGATCCGACCGGAACCACTGACAGGGAGACCTCTTATGTACCGGATAAATACATTTCTTCTATCCGGAGTACCTTTAAAGAGTGCTGCACCACGTATAAGACCACTTTTTGTGATTATATGCGTGTTGGCGGGGATGGAGAAAGCATGTGGTACCAGATCCGCCTGCAGTATATTCATTCTTTGGATAACAACGCAAGTGTACTGATGGCATACTTTGAAAACATAAACGACGAAAAGCTTTTGGAATCCGAAGTGAACCATTACAAATCCTATGAACAGGAAAAAAGAAAGAAAGCGGCCATGCTTATCGTTGACGATTCTAATGTTACCCGTTATTTCAACAAGGAACTGTTCAAGGAACGGTTTGAAATTTATGAGGCGGAAAACGGAGAAGCGGCATTGAAGGTTCTGGAAAAGCACAGCATGGAAATTGCTGTAATTCTTTTAGATATGAATATGCCTGTAATGAACGGACAGGAATTTTTGAAAATTAAAAATACATCGCCGGATTTTGCTGATATTCCTGTGGTGGTCATTTCCGCAGAGGACAGGCAGGAGCTTCAGATCGATATGCTGAAAAATGGCGTAAACGATTATATTACGAAACCATTTGTACCGGAAATCCTGGAACGAAGGGTATTTAATGTACTGGAATACAGCAGCAGATTTAAAAGTATTTTGCGGGAATACAGGGAAAGCTGTGAAGCATCTTAAAATTTTTCTTTCCATAAAACCTAAAATAGTGTATGATAGAAGAACGTATGAAACATTCTTTCAGAAAAAAGAATGTTCTGCGTTCTTCTGTTTTTAAAACATCCGTCAGATAAGGCAGGATTGTACCGGTTTCTTATTTCCACAAGAAATGATACTGCTTTGTATCCCGGATGTAAAAACGATATACCTGAAAGGAGTAAGGCTTTATGAGCATGAAAAAAGAGCAGCTTTGCCTGTATGTGATAACAGACAGGACCTGGCTCAACGGACGCACTCTGGAGCAGTGCGTAAAAGAAGCCCTGTCCGGCGGTGCAACCATGCTCCAGCTTCGTGAAAAATCGCTTTCAAAGGAGGATTTCCTTCATTCTGCTGAACAATTGAAACAGGTATGTGATGAATACCATGCTCCGCTCATTATCAATGATGATGTGGAAATTGCTTTAAAGACAGATGCAGCCGGTGTTCACGTAGGCCGGCAGGATTTGCCGGTTTCTGAAGCAAGAAGGCTTCTCGGCAGAAAAAAAATCATTGGTGCCTCTGCCAGGACAGTTGAACAGGCAGTTTCCGCAGAAAGAGACGGAGCAGACTATCTTGGCGTCGGAGCTGTCTTTGGAACGAACACAAAGCAGGATGCAAAGAATATTTCCCTGTCTGAATTAACGGAAATCTGCAAGGCTGTTCAAATCCCTGTGGTTGCCATTGGCGGAATCACCTCTGAAAATATTTCAGAATTAAAAGGAACCGGTATCTGCGGAGCTGCAGTAATCAGTGCTGTATTTGCCAGTAAGGATATTACCTGGGCAGCAAGAAAGCTTAAGGAAAAAGCAAAGGACTTGTATTAGTATGCAAATCCTTTGCCGGATGGCTTTTACGACAGAAAATATAAGGAGAGAGTAAAGAATGGAATGGAAAAAGGTATTGACGATTGCGGGAAGTGATTCCAGTGGCGGTGCAGGAATACAGGCAGATATAAAGACCATGCTCGCCAATGGTGTTTATGGCATGAGCGTAGTGACAGCACTGACTGCCCAGAATACCATGGGAGTTTATGATATATTAAATACAACACCGGAAAATCTGGCAGCACAGTTAGATGCTGTTTTTACAGATATTTTTCCGGATGCCGTTAAAATCGGGATGGTATCGGAAAAAAGTATGATTCATGTCATTGCAGAAAAGCTGGCGTT
>CADBMP010000143.1 GCA_902795775.1 uncultured Lachnospiraceae bacterium
AAACTACATCATCAGTAAATATTCGTCCGAAATTCATAGCATGGAGCCGGACTTTCCTGAGAAAGTTCATGCGCATGGATTCAGAAATCACAACTTTTACGAAATCCAAACTTTCATCATCGATTATCCATTGTTAGGTATCTGATTACTAAAAAAGTTTGGATTTTATTTTCATAAATCACCGATGTATAATTCGGAGGTGATTTATAAATGAATATAAAAAAACTACAAGATACTTATCCTACACTTTTGGAATATATGAATTCCAACGATTATTCCCGACATTATATCCGGTGGCTAAAAACGGAAATCAACTGGATTCTTAACAATCATGAAAGCAGCAAGATTTCTTCCTATGAACAGGCATGTTCTATTAGGAGCAACCAGACTTCATCTTATGGCATGAAGAAAAGATATCGGCTTTTTTATGGATTGCTGAAACGTTTTGAGGAAGACAATGTATTTCCAGACAGGAGAAAAAAAGAACCACTAATAAAACGGGGAGCCTATCACCAGCTTTGTCATGAGTTTAAAAATGTGATTGATACTTATCGCAAGACTGATGAAGCGAGAGGCTTGAAAGAACATACCATTTATGGGAACGCATCAGCAGGTTCCTGCTTTCTTCTTAAAATGCAAGAGCTCGGGCACTCATCCTTATCCACAATTACCGAAGAAGATGCACTATCTTTCTTTATAGGCGAAGATGGCAGAGCCTGGACCAGCAGCTGTTATAAAAAAGAGGTATCCGCAGTATTTAAGGCTGACTTGGGTGACTTCTCCGAAGAAGCGCATCGAATCCATGCCTATATGCCTAAGATTCGTCCGAAAAGGAAGACCATCCCGTATTTACAGCCGGAAGAAGCAGAAGCCATTCACTCTGTCCTTCAACCAGAGAGCCACCTGCTATCACTGCGTAATAAGGCAATTGCAACACTCTTATTTTTTACGGGTTTGCGTGGCTGCGATATTGCAGCGCTGGAATTTAGTGATATAGACTGGGATGCTGAGGAAATCAGATTAAGCCAGGAAAAAACAGGGATCGATCTGACACTGCCATTGACCCCGGTCATAGGAAATGCCATATATGATTATTTATCAGAGGAAAGACCTTCCAGCGGAGATACTCATATTTTTTTATCCGAGTCAAAACCATACGATCCCCTAAGGCCCAAGGCAATGTATTATGTCGCTGGAAAAATATACGATGCGGCAAATATAAGAATGAATCCCGGGGAACGCCGTGGGACCCATCTATTTCGCTATAATCTTGCGACCATATGTATCGGAGAAGGAATCCCGAGGCCGGTCATAAGCGAGACGCTGGGCCATGCAGATCCTAATTCACTGGATTATTACTTATCCTCAGATGTCATCCACCTTCGCGAATGCGCATTGGGCATTGAAAAATTTCCAGTCTCGGAGGAGGTGTTTGGCTCATGATCGAATACATTTCTGGATTTGCTGATCAGATCAACAGGTTTGTTGCCTTTAGAAAAGCCTCTGGTTCATGGAATGATATATCATATGGCATGAACCTTAAATTTTTTGACCATTACTGTGAAAAGAATTATCCCGGACAAGGCCTGCAACAAAAAATGATTGATGAATGGTGCTCAAAAAGGGGAACGGAAAATAACCGTTCTTATAACGGCAGGATTTTGGTGATCCAGGCATTTATAAACTACTTAAGGGATAGGAATCTTACCGATGCCACGGTTCCATTATCTCTTAAAGCAGAAAAGAAGCAATACATTCCACATGCGTTTACGGATGAAGAATTAAAGAGGTTTTTTTATGAGTGTGACCATATCAAGCCATCCCAGGCTCATGGAAGGGTCTCTGCTATCCGAAGACTGACCTGCCCTGTCTTTTTCAGGCTGCTCTATAGCAGCGGGATCCGAACTACAGAAGCTCGGTTATTAAAGGTTGCAGATGTTGATCTTGTACATGGCATTTTAAATATAAGGGCTTCCAAAGGCTACGACCAGCATTATGTAGCCCTGCATGAATCTATTACTTCGGTTCTTGTTATATACAATGATGCCATAAAACAGTACGAGCCTGACAGGACATATTTTTTTGAATCTTTTAAAGGCGGCCATTATACAAGGGACTGGGTCCAGGATAATTTTCAGGCATTATGGAAAAAGGCAAACGGAAATGTAAAGGCCGTTGCGTATGATCTGAGACACCATTATGCTACAACAAATATAAACAGTTGGAATGGGGATATTTTTGAGTTTGACGACAAACTTCATTATCTTTCAAAATCTATGGGACACAGATGGATAGAGTCTACTTTGTACTACTATTCCATCGTTCCAGGATTGGCTGAAACAATCCAGGAGAAAACCGAAACAGGATTTAACGAGATCGTGCCGGAGGTGGATTATGAAGAAGAATAATGAAGCTTATCAACTTGCAAAATATATATCGGATTTTTTAAGCGATTATGCACCCTCGTTTCTGACAACCAGCCAGTGCACATTGAAATCCTATAAGGATGCACTGGTCCTGTATATTGCCTATCTTGAAGAAAAGGGGATTTCTCCAGATACATTTAACAGGAGACACTTTGAAAGGGAATTCATCGAAAGATGGATAACCTGGCTAAAAGAAAAGAGACTGTGTTGTCCAGATACATGTAATGTACGATTGGCATCGATACGGGTATTTTTAGAATATCTCGGAACAAAGGATGTTGAACTGTTATATTTATACCAGCAGGCCAAACAGATCAAGCGGCAGAAAACAAGCAGCAAAAAAGTTTCAGGATTATCAAGAGAAGCTGTAGGTGCCATGCTGGAAGCCCCCGATTTAAATACAAAAACCGGCAAAAGGGATATCGTATTTCTTACAATACTTTATGCTACGGCAGGCAGATTAGATGAAATCCGATCCATTAAAATATCGCACATAAATCTATCTGCAGACAAGCCTTATATCAACTTGCATGGAAAAGGCGATAAAACAAGGACTGCCTATCTGCTTCCAAGAGCTGTCGCACACTTGAAAGTATATCTTAAAGAATTCCATGGTGACAGCCCAGAGCCAGATGACTTTTTATTTTATTCCAGAGTTGGAACTGAAAAAGGGAAGCTAACGGAGGCAGCCCTTGATAAGAGGATAAAAAAATACGCAAGGATAGCACATGAAAAATGTCAGGATGTTCCACTTAATACGCATGCACATCAATTTCGTCATGCCAAGGCTTCTCATTGGATTGAAGACGGATTAAGTGTTGTGCAGGTAAGCTTCCTGTTGGGTCATTCTAATTTGGAAACAACCATGAAATATTTAGATATAACAACAGAGGATAAAGTTAAGGCGCTTTCAACACTGGAAAACGAAGCAGAGAAAAAAGTTTCAAAGAAGTGGAAGAAAACAGATGGTTCATTGTCAGATTTTTGTGGGTTAAAAAGATAAAATAAAATCCAAACTTTTATATCCGGGGAATAGCATATTTAGGAGCTATTCCCTGGAAAGTTTGGATTTCGTAAAAGTTGTGATTTCGGAATAAATCCAAAAGTTTGGATTTATTCAGAAAAACCCGTG
>CADBMP010000144.1 GCA_902795775.1 uncultured Lachnospiraceae bacterium
GTATGCAATTTAGGCTTTCGCGTGATGCTTTTTCTGTCCGGGGTACGTGTGACGGTCAAGGGAAAGGAAAACGTTTTAAAGGGAGAATCGGCACTTTATGCCTTTAATCACAGAGGTTATTTTGATATTCTGGCAGGATATATAACAGGACCATATCCAATGGCATTTGTATCCAAAAAGGAATTGGGCAGGATTCCCATGATCCGCTTGTGGATGCTTTATATGAACTGTCTGTTCTTAGACCGTTCAGATATGAAAAAAGGAATGAAGACAATAGAAAAGGGAATCCGGCTTATGGAGAATGGAATTTCTGTTTATATTGCCCCGGAGGGCACCAGAAATAAAAATAAAAATCCGGAGGAGCTGCTGCCTTTTCATGAAGCAAGCTTCCGGCTGGCAGTCAAGTCGAAACGGCCTGTGGTTCCGGTGGCGGTGAATCATACGGATGCTGTGCTGGAACAGCATTTTCCATGGATTCACAAGGCGCACGTCATCATAGAATATTGTGAGCCGATTGATGTGGAAAGCCTGGACCGTACAGAGCAGAAAAGGCTTGGACAGAGGGTTCAGGGGATTCTTGCGGCAAAAGTCAGGGAAAATCAAAAGGAAATCATTTTTTGATATGATTTGATTTGAAAAAGACTTTGCAGAATGAAAAAAATGTGATATTCTTGTAAAAAGCAGGCAGTGGGGGCTCTGGTGTGCGGACATGGTCCGGGGAAGGCATCAGGGCAGAACACAAAAGGAAAACATTATAAAAGAATGGAGATGGAACATGGAAAAAATTACATTGCTTCCGGTATTTGGGATTGGGGTCTGGATGATTGTTACACTGGTGATTTTAGTGCTTTTGATTGCTGCAGTGGTTGCACTTAGTTTTTACGGAAGAAAGCTTCAGAAGCGTCAGGAGCAGTCACAGAAGGAGTTAGAGAATGCAGCACAAAGCGTTTCTATGCTTGTAATTGATAAAAAGAGAATGAAACTGAGTGAAGCGGGACTTCCCCAGATTGTTCTCCAGCAGACGCCAAAGTACATGAGGAACAGGAAAGTGCCTATCGTGAAGGCAAAGATTGGTCCAAGGATCATGCCGCTCATCAGCGATGAAAAGATTTTTGAGCTGATTCCAACCAAAAAAGAAGTGAAAGCCATGGTCAGCGGCATATACATTATGAGCGTAAAAGGGCTTCATACCAATCTGGAGAAACATCAGAAAAAACTCAAATTCAGCCAGAGAATGCGGAATAAGCTGGAAGAAATGAGAAATGGAAATGCAGGAGGGGACAAAGACAAGGATAAGCTAGGAAAGAAGAAGACCAAATAAAACGGTCATTTCAATGGTACAGTTTGAAATAAAATTCTGATTCAGAAAAAGGTCGTAATTCAAGAAAACGGTCAAGGCTTCTTCTGAGGCATCAATGCTTACACATTTGGTGTGCAGCAAAAGTGCAAAGCTGCCAAATGGGGTTTTGTAAACATTTTGATGCCTCTTTTCTGTGTCAAAAAGCATTTTTGAAGAAATGGCACCGCTTTTTGTGAGCTGCAGGGTGCGGCCTGAAATTTTATAAAGATTTTTTACCACTGCATCTGTGGGGCCGGATTCAAAAGCTTCCTCGTAGCTTAACAGATGCATTCCGTTTTTATAAGCATAGTGTCCTGTGTAGCTGCTTTCAACAGGGGTGTTTTCAATATCGTGCTGTGTACTTTTTATGATTACTTTTACTGGTTTTCTTTCCATGAGTGTCCTTTCCGGTCATTTTCCGCTGTAATGCCATGTGCGCCGCAGTCTGCACCACGTTCTTTTCTTCGTTTGACGGAGCGTGCTTAAAACAGAAAACGGCGGTTCTATCCACAGGGGTTTATAGTAGAGTATAGTATAGCATATTTATTTGAAAAAGCAATCCCAAAAAAAGGAACGCGCCTTTGGAGGATCGGATAAAAGCTGGTATTCCTCTTTTGTCAGGGAGTTTTTTAGCTTTCTTTTTGATTCAGCAGGCACTTCGGCAGTCGTTTCATCTATGAAGCACAGGCTGGGAAAAAGAACGCACCACCAGTTATGGCCTCCGGCACTGCCGATATCAATGCAGAGAGAACGGTAGATTCCGGCAGGGAAGGTCAGGTCACCGTATTTTTTCTTTGGAAACAGCCTGTCAGATACACGCACCTTTGCAGAATAAGAATAGCCCTCTTTTTGAATCCGGGTTTCGGCGGTCTGCTGTATCTGCGCCAGTCGTGAGACAATCTGTTCTTCTGCCTCCCTGCGCGAGCGGATATGTTTAAGACAATCTGTAAGGTCCGAAATGACTGCATCACGTACTTTAAGCTTTAATATCTGGTCCTGCATGGAATTACTATTTGCTTTGACATGAAGGCGGATGACATTTTTGGCAATACCTTTTTGGAGCATTTGTTTTTTTGTGGAAAAAAGGATAGAATGTGAGCCGGTATGTTCAGAGGCTTCCTGTGTCACACGTTCCTGAAGGTTTTTTCCGGCTGCCTGTTCTTCGTAAAACATCCGGACACCAATCAGGAAAAAGGAAATGGCAGCAAAGTATAAAAGAAAAATGATGGATATTTTAAGGATAGGAGTTTTCATATAAAGACCTCGCTTTCATATATTTTCTTATTTCAAGTATTGCCCTTTTGGGGAAAGATAAACAGGCAGAAGGAGAAAAATAACATGAAAAGTGGGACATATATTAAAAATGTTTCCTGTTCCTGTGACAGAAAGCATGGAAAAAGAAAAGAAAATGTGATAAGATATATAAGATGCAGGGCGCATAAAAAGCTTATGAAATAAGAATGGAGTATTGTTATGAGTGATAATGATAAGTTTGATCCGATATACGGGATTCCTACAATGGAGGAGCTGGACCAGCAGTGGAAGGAAATGGAAGCCAGGAAACAGGGCATGAATTCTGTTAAGAATGGTGCAGGGAGAGCCTCAGAATCCGGGAAGACCAGGAATGCCGGAAACAGGGGAAGTGGTGGAAAAACGTCACAGCCCCGAACAAAAGAGGGGCAGACGCTGCGGGGCGGGAAGAAAAAAGCAAAGAAAAAGAAGAAATTTCCAAAGCTCAGGTTTGCGTTAAAGGTTACGTTCCTGATGATGCTCCTGTGCATCCTGGTGGGACTTGTGGTTTTTTACGTGAAATTTGGAGATGACCTGATCCACTGGAAAAATGAAGCAAAGCAGCTTGTGGAGGAATCCAACGAAAAGACCTTCCGGTCTTCAGAAACGAGCATTATATATAATTCCAAAAAACAGCCGATTGCCACGCTTAAGGGGGATAAGGATTCGAGCTATATTAAATTTGCCGATATCCCAAAGGCAGCAATAGACTGTATGGTGGTTTCCGAGGACAGAGATTTTTATGAGCATGGAGGTGTGAACTTTTTATCAACAGCAAAAGCAACACTTCTTTATATAAAAGGAAAGCTGAAAGGGGATGGCAGCATTACAAGAGGAGGAAGTACCATTACCCAGCAGCTTGTAAAAAATGTATTTTTGTCCAATGAAAAAACAGAGGAACGTAAAATCAGGGAAATTTTCATTGCCATGGAAATGGAAAAGAAATATACAAAAGATGAGATTATGGAATTTTACCTGAATGTCATCTGCTTTGCAAATGCCCATTTTGGAATTGAGGCGGCAAGCAAGGCATATTTTAGTAAGTCGGTGAAAGATCTGGACCTGGCGGAAATCGCGTTTTTATGCGCTATCCCGAACCGACCGTCTACATACGATCCTTTGGAGCATTTTGACAATACCATTGAGAGAAAGAACCGTATTCTGGAACAGCTTTTGGAAGCAAAAAAAATAACGGCTGCGGAATACAGTGATGCAAGGTATGAGGATATTATTCTGAATCCGGCGCAGAACATTAAGGTTCAGGATTATATGACGACCTTTGCTATTTCCTGTGCCACAAAGTCATTGATGAAAAAGTACGGCTTTGAATTCCAGTCTTCTTTTGCTGATGATAATGAGCGTCTGGAGTATGATAAGCGTTATAAGACAGCGTATGATGAATGTCACAGCATGTTATATACAGGCGGTTACCGGGTTTATACCACGCTTAATAACAGCAAGCAGAAAAAGCTGCAGAAGGCAGTGAATGATGTGCTTGCCGGATTTAAAGAAAAGTCATCAAACGGAGTATATACCTTACAGGGAGCTGCCACCTGCATTGATAACAGGACCGGCTTTGTAGTGGCGGTGGTTGGCGGCAGAAGACAGAAAAGCATTACCGGATATACCTTAAATCGTGCTTTTCAGAGCTACCGGCAGCCGGGAAGCTCGTTCAAACCGCTTGTGGTCTATACGCCGCAGCTGGAACGCGGGTATACACCGGATACCATTGTGGATGATAGCCCGTTCAAAGACGGACCCAAAAATTCAGATGGCAGTTATTTAGGAAAGATTCCGCTGCGTACTGCTGTGGAAAAGTCAAAAAATGTGGTTGCGTGGCGGCTGTTTGAGGAGCTGACACCAAGGATAGGGCTTTCTTATGTGGAAAAAATGAATTTTTCCAAAATTGTGGATAATGATTATTATCCGGCGGCTTCCCTTGGCGGTCTGACCAATGGGGCAAGTACGGTGGAGATGGCATCTGCGTATGCCACATTAGAGAATGATGGTGTTTACCGGGAGCCGACCTGCGTGAAACGGATTACTAATTCTGACGGGGATGTGATTCTGGATAATAAAAAGGAGCAGGAGCAGGTTCAGATTTACGAAGAAACTGCAGCCCGGATGATGACGGATATTTTGTCCGGGGTTCTGGTACGGGGTACCGCCAGGGGCCATGCGCTTTCCAACGATATGGCATGTGCAGGGAAGACCGGTACCACGAGTGATAAAAAGGACGGCTGGTTCTGCGGCTTTTCTCCGTATTACACCACGTCGGTATGGGTGGGGTGTGATTCGCCAAGAACCATCAGTAATCTGTATGGAAATACGTTTCCTTTAAGTATCTGGTACAGCTACATGGAGCAGATTCATGAAAAATTAGAGCCTGCACAGTTCAAGGAATATGAAGGACAGCGCAAAGAACGTTTTAAGGATTATGGCGATTCCGATGATGAGGAGGAAGCGACAGTAGAGCCAGAGCCTACAGAGGAGCCGGAGCCTACAGAGGAGCCTTTGGAACCGGTGGAAACAACAAAGAAACCGAAGCCGACAAAGGAGCCGGAGGATGACACAGAAATCATAGATGTTCCGGAAGATGATGAGCCGGAGCCGGAAGAACCGGTGGAGGAGCCGGAGGATCCGGTGGAGGAGCCGGAGACAGAGGATATCCCGGAGTAGTTTTTAAGAAATGGAAGTGCAGGAATGGTTACGATTAGTTTATGTATGATAGTAAAAAATGAGGAAAAGGTTTTAAGAAGGTGCCTTGACAGCATTCGTGAAGCAATGGATGAAATCATCATTGTGGATACTGGTTCCACAGACAGGACAAAGGAAATTGCAAGGGAATATACAGAGTTGGTATATGATTTTGCGTGGACCGGAAGTTTTGCGGATGCCAGAAATTTTGCTGCATCAAAGGCCGGAATGGAATATATTTATACAGCGGATGCAGACGAATATCTGGAGAAGGAGGAGCTTGAAAAGCTTTTACAGCTCAAAAGGCTTCTTCTTCCGGAAATTGAAATGGTTCAGATGCTTTATCATACGGTGGGAGAATATAATACGGTCTACAATTTTGAAAAAGAATACCGGCCGAAGCTGTACCGAAGGCTCAGAAAATTTGTCTGGATCGACCCGATTCATGAAACGCTGCGGACAGATCCGGTGGTATATGACAGCCATATCGAAATCATCCACCAGCCGGAGGACAGCCATGCTGCCAGGGATTTAGATGCACTTTACCGGGTGGGAATAAAAGAAGAGGGGCTTTCAAAAAAGCTGCATCATATGTATGCAATGGAGCTGTTTCGTTCCGGCACAGAAACGGATTTTGTGAAAGCGGTTCCTGTGTTTGAAAAGACGCTTTCTTCTGACTATTATTCCTTAGATGAAATTAAGGAGGCATTTTGTGTTCTGGCAAGAGGATACCGCCTTTTGGGAAATATCCAGGGATTTTTTAGCTGTGCCTTAAAGGATATGGCATCTGAGGGATGTGCGGAAATCTGCTGCGAGCTTGGAGCATATTATGAAAATGCCGGAGACAGCGGGGAAGCGGCATTATGGTATCAGAATGCGCTGACGGAAACGCAGAGCATTCTGGATATCCGTACTTCCGGAGAAATACCGGAGGCAGGATTAAAACGGTGTAATGGTTCACAGGGATAGATAATGAATGTATTGGAAACAGAGAAAAAATATAGAAAGGAAATAAAAAAATGACAACATTAACAAAGGAAATATTTGAAGGATACACTTATGTGGACGGAGGTGTCTGTGCTGCAAAGGGATTTTCTGCAAACGGCATGAACTGTGGAATCAATCCGGACAAGGAGAAAAATGATCTGGGCATAATCTTTAGCCGCGTGCCTTGTCAGACTGCAGCCGTATATACGCAGAATAAGGTCAAGGGGGCACCGATTTTAGTCACACAGGAGAATCTGAAAAAATCGGAGAACATTGCCAGTGCCGTTATTGTCAATTCCAAAAATGCAAATACCTGTAATCCGGATGGGGTGGAGCTGGCAGAAAAGGTTTGTCAGATTGCGGCAAAAGAGCTTCAGATTGCACCGGAGCAGGTAGTCATTGCATCCACAGGAGTAATTGGCGAGAGACTTCCGTTAGAGCCTTTTGAAAAAGCCATGCCGGAGCTGGTGGACGGGCTTTCAGAGGATGGAAATGGAAAGGCTGCTGAAGCAATCATGACAACCGATACCGTAAAAAAAGAAGTGGCAGTACGTTTTATGATTGGAGACAAGGAGTGTTTCTTGGGCGGAATGGCAAAAGGCAGCGGCATGATTCATCCGAATATGGCGACGACCTTAAACTTCATTACGACAGATGTTTCTATTCATGCACCGCTGATTCAGGAGGCTCTTTCTGAAATTGTAAAGATTACATATAACTGCCTGTCTGTGGACGGAGATACCTCTACCAATGATATGGTCAGCGTAATGGCAAACGGAGAGGCAGGAAATAAGGAAATCCGGGAAATTGGAGAGGAATACGAGATCTTCAGGCAGGCACTTTTTATTGTTATGGAAAATCTGACAAAGATGCTGGCAGCAGATGGCGAAGGCGCATCCAAGTTTTTGGAATGTACCTGTGACGGGGCAAAGGATCTGGATACTGCAGTCGCTGTTGCAAAAAGTGTCATCAGCTCAGATCTTGTGAAGACTGCCATGTTTGGTGAAGATGCGAACTGTGGCCGTATCTTTTGTGCCATTGGATATGCAAAAGCGGATTTTGACATGGAGAAAACAGAGGTACGTCTGGTATCTGAGGCAGGAAATCTGCTGGTTTATAAAGACGGTGCAGCAGTCAGTCATTCCGAGGAGGAGGCAGCAAAAATCCTGAAAGAGGACAAGATTTATATTCTGGTCAATCTGAATCAGGGGGAGGTCTCTGCAAAGGCGTGGGGCTGTGACCTGACATATGATTATGTAAAAATCAACGGGGATTACCGTTCGTAATCCTTGAACGGTTTTTCATAAGCCTTGATATACTGGAACAGAAAGGGAGCATCCGGCATAAGCGGGATGCTCCCTTTCGTAAATCTCAAGAAAAAAACTAATAAATAAATACTGCTTCTCTGTATTTTACCAGATCATATATGGTCTTTGAATCTTCAAGGGAGAGGTTCAGGCAGCCATGTGAACCTCTTGTCTGATAATAGGTCGGTGACCAGCTTCCCCATCTCTGCCATTTTGCAGAATGGAAACCAGTACCGGTCCAGGTAATCCTTACCCAGTTCGTGACAGGAGTTTCATAATCATCACCACGCAGGACGCGGGTAACCTGATGTTCCTTGATGAAATATGCACCCGGCTTTGTAGAACGTTCCGGCGTAGGCCGTCCGCTGATGCAGCGGCATGAAAATGCGACTTTTCCATCCCGTATCACATACACCATCTGTTCCTTCAAAGAAACCTCTGTAAAATTATTTTCGTCATAATCATATGCAATGTCTTCATAAGAGGTGGTATCTGTGTCTTTTGCAGAGTCTTCCGGTGCTTCCAAAGAATCCTCCTCAGAGGAAGCTTCCGGGTCGTCTGTCGTTTCGGTTTCTGTTTCAGTATTATCTTCAGAAAGAACGTCAGGAGTGGTTTTGCTGACAATATTTTTCTGAAATGCAGTGTTGAAATATGGAACCTTTTTCCGGAAAGTAAGTGCTTTTTTGTTTTCTTCGGAAGGTTCTTTCAGGTAAGCTCTTATGTCAGATTTTTTTATGTTTTTGTAAATGGCATTTCTGGCCTGGGCAAGTGCACGTTCGTAATCAATCTGCCAGCCGTAATCGCCGGGCTCAACCAGTACGAGACGGTTATCGTGCATTTTTACAAGGCGTTTCTTGTCGGTGGTTTTATATTTTTTGCAGAAAGCTTCCACCCAGTCAGAAATTTTCTGGTCGTTGAAAGTAACCGTGCCGTTTTCATAAGAACACCACTTTGCAAGTTTGGCAAGTGTAATCTGCTCTGTAACCCCTTTTCCCATATTCCAGATGACATATCTTAAGGCGGCATAATTCAATGCCCGTTTCTTTTCTTTCAGCTGCGGGTCGTCCGAGGTAATCCTTGGCCGGCGGTACATATCCGGATATTTTTCTGTGTCTGTAATATCCAGGTTGATTTCTCCTGCTTCAATGGTTTCTTTTACTGCAGCAAAAAAATTTTTAAAAACCAGCTTATTCCCTTCCACTTCTTTTGTACATATAAATTTATCCTTCTTTTTGGAAAATTTGACCTTTGCAGACTTTGGTTTCACGATGGGATAGCTCATGCTTCCTTTTTTTAAATCGGATTTTTTTAAAATCTTGAGAAGCTTTTTCTCATCATATGAAATGTCGCATCTGGCACTGAAATTATCCTGGCCCGGAAAAAGGGAAAAATGCTCATGCTGCTGTTCAAAAAGCTTGTCGAAATCATTGGTAAGAGAAAAAAGGAAACTGATTTCTTCACCGTTTATGGTCAGAAAACCATTTTCCCTGCCCTTTATTGTCAGGGCGTAATTTCCCATTTTGTCCAAGAGCATTTTTTTAGATTCTTTTAGTGTCTGTCCGGAAACATCCACATCATTGATCTTTGTATGTTCGTACCAGCGGTCGTTATAATATCCCTTTTGATACAAGTAAACGGAACCAAAAATCAGACCGGCTAAAATGATGGTGATTCCTAAAAAAATAGGAAGGAGCTTTGGTCTTCCTTTCTCCATGACGGCTTGTTGTTTTGATTGTTTCATGTTTTCGCCTCTTTTATAAATAACATTTTTGGGTATTTTTTTGCATAATACCTATCTTACCTCTTTTTTTGATTCTTGTCATTATATTTCTGAAAAATAATTAAAATTTCTCAAATTTGATGAAAAAATATTACTTTTTACGGTTGTTTTTTGGCATAAATTGATGATAAGAGTGCCGTCCTTATAAGTAAAATTATATAAAAAATGACAAAGAAAACGGTATGGTCATGTATCATCTGATTCGTATGGCGGTTATTAATCTATTTTAGAAATCGTCTGCAAGATTTCTAAAAAGGTGCCTCAGCAACAAGTGCTTTGGCATGGGGGATTAATGTGCAAAATGATATATTGACATATTTAGAAACAGGCAGAAGGGAATCTTTCACCTCCTGCCCGAAAAAACGAATCTGAATGTATGGAAATGTAACGACTATTTTTTTATGTTGACTCCCGGGATGATTTCGCCTTCTAAATATTCATCCTCGTCTTCCGGAAAATCTTCGTCTATTTCCATATCATCTTCAAAGAATTGGTTAAAGGCCTGCATGGCAATATCGAACATTTCTTCATCCTCCACAGGAGAAAATTCCGGATTGCCCTTCCAGTCCTCGCTGTACTCTAAGATCAATGCTTCATTTTCATCCAGGTCATCCACAGGCTGTGTAGGAAGTACAGCCACAAATTCTTTTCCTAATTCCTCAATTTCAATGCTTGCAATAACTTCTGCGGTATAGTCATTTCCATTTTCATCAGTAAGGGTAAGCTCAATTCCGTCTTCCTCATTTTCATCAAATAAAAGAGCCCTGTTTTTATCATTCATAATTATTGTTCCTCCTGTCTGGTGAGTGGCAGTCTGTGCTTTAAAAAAGCAGGACTGATGCTGTACTGTTTTCCGGACCGATGAGATGTCCATAGGCAGTAGAGCTTTTTTGCGTTTCGTTCGTGAGTATATCATATTGGAACAAGGAATGTCAATATGGCGTTATAACGATATAACTTCTGGTTGAAAAAAAAACAGTTATATCGTATAATAAATCCAATGAATGGAAACGGATTTTTTGCCGGCAGCGGATGAAAAATGGTTCGCTGCCGGTGATGGTTAGGATGTCTGATAACAAATAAAGGAGGTAGCAGTGTGGCAAATTTTATTGTAGCAGGAATTACACAGATGGAAACGATTATTAAGGTGGATTCTTTCCCTATTAAATATGTACCGTTTACGGAAGCGCACGACACAATCTATATGGCAGCAGGCGGGGATGCGTTCAATGTTTCACTGGCATTGAAA
>CADBMP010000145.1 GCA_902795775.1 uncultured Lachnospiraceae bacterium
CGGTCTTCCCAAGGAGATGGCTATGGAGCTGTTCAAGCCTTTTGTCATGAAGGAGCTTGTGGCCCGCGGTATCTCACAGAACATCAAGAACGCAAAGAAGCTGGTAGAGCGCTGGGATGATCAGGTATGGGATGTACTGGAGGATGTCATTCGTGAGCATCCGGTGATGTTAAACCGTGCCCCTACGCTTCATAGATTGGGTATTCAGGCATTTGAGCCGATTCTGGTAGAAGGAAAAGCGATTAAGCTGCATCCGTTGGTATGTACTGCATTTAATGCCGATTTCGATGGAGACCAGATGGCGGTGCATCTCCCGCTTTCCGTGGAAGCACAGGCAGAGTGCCGCTTCCTTTTACTGTCGCCGAACAACCTCCTAAAGCCTTCAGACGGTGGTGTGGTTGCGGTTCCTTCGCAGGATATGGTGCTTGGTATCTATTATCTGACACAGGAAAGACCTGGGACGCTGGGAGAAGGAAAATTCTTTAAGTCCGTAAATGAAGCAATTTTGGCATATGAAAATAAAGAGCTTGCACTTCATGCAAAAATTAAAGTCAGAAGGACCGGCATCAATAATAAGGGAGAGAAAGAGAGCAGAATGATCGAATCTACCCTTGGCCGTTTCCTGTTTAATGAGATTCTTCCACAGGATCTTGGTTTTGTGGACAGGACAAAAGATGAAAATTTCATGGTACCGGAGGTTGATTTCCTGGTAGGAAAGAAGGAATTAAAGCAGATTCTGGAGAAGTGCATCAATGCGCATGGAGCAACCGGAACAGCTGAAACCATGGATAATATTAAAGCACTTGGATATAAATATTCTACACGTGCTGCCATGACGGTATCCATTTCTGACATGACAGTGCCGGAAGCGAAAAAACAGATTCTGGCAGATGCCGAGGAAACCGTTGGTGTGATTACGCGTAAATTCCAGAGAGGTCTTCTGACAGAGGAAGAACGTTATAAATCCGTCATTGGAACCTGGACGGCAGCAGATAAAAAGCTGACAGATGCTCTTTTGGGCGGTTTGGATAAATATAACAATATTTACATGATGGCACATTCCGGTGCGCGTGGTTCTAATTCACAGATCAAGCAGCTGGCCGGTATGCGTGGACTCATGGCAGATACACAGGGACGTACCATTGAGCTTCCAATCAAGTCCAACTTCAGGGAGGGACTTGACGTATTGGAATACTTCATTTCTGCACATGGTGCAAGAAAGGGACTTTCCGATACAGCACTCCGTACTGCCGATTCCGGATACCTGACACGTCGTCTGGTAGACGTATCGCAGGAGCTCATCATTCATGAGACAGACTGCTGTGAAGGCAGGGGATTTATTCCGGGCATGGAGGTTTCCGGTTTCATGGATGGAAAAGAGACCATTGAGCGTTTAGAGGAGCGTATTACAGGCAGGTTCTCCTGTGAAGATATTTATGATGATAACGGGGAGCTGATTGTGAAAAAGAATCACATGATCACACCAAAGCGTGCTGCCCGTATCGTGAATACGAAAAAGATTATAGATGCCGGAGACAAGGCGACTGTAAAAATCCGTAATATCCTGAACTGTAAGTCACACATTGGTATCTGTGCAAAGTGCTATGGTGCGAACATGGCAACCGGTGAGCCGGTACAGGTTGGTGAAGCAGTCGGTATCAGTGCGGCACAGTCCATTGGTGAGCCGGGTACACAGCTTACCATGCGTACTTTCCATACAGGTGGTGTGGCCGGTGATGATATCACACAGGGTCTTCCTCGTGTCGAAGAGCTTTTTGAGGCGCGTAAGCCAAAGGGACTTGCTATTATTGCAGAGTTTGGCGGCGATGTCATGGTGCGTGAAACACAGAAAAAGCGCGAGGTGGTCATTACAGATACAGAAACAGGAAACCAGAAGGCATATCTGATTCCTTATGGTTCCCGTATTAAAGTGTTAGACGGACAGACTGTTGAGAAGGGTGAGCCGCTTACAGAAGGTAGTGTAAATCCACATGACATCTTAGAAATCAAGGGTGTGCGTGATGTACAGGATTACATGCTGCGTGAGGTGCAGCGTGTTTACCGTCTGCAGGGTGTGGAAATCAATGATAAGCATATTGAAGTGATTGTGCGCCAGATGCTCAAGAATATCCGCATTGAAGAAGGCGGAGATTCCAAATTGCTTCCGGGTGTGATGGTGGATGCCCTTGACTTTGAGGAAGAAGTGGAGAGGCTGACGGCAGAAGGAAAGATGCCGCCGGTTGGAAAGCAGATTATGCTTGGTATCACGAAGGCAGCACTTGCTACAAATTCATTCCTTTCTGCAGCATCCTTCCAGGAGACAACAAAGGTGCTTACAGATGCGGCAATCAAAGGAAAGGTCGATCCGCTTGTTGGCTTAAAGGAAAACGTCATTTTAGGAAAGCTGATTCCTGCAGGAACCGGTATGAAGTGCTATCGTTCTGTGAAACTGGATACTGACCAGGCAGCAGAGGAGTTCATGCGTGAGCGTGAAGAAAAAGCCAGGGAAAAGGAAGCAGAAGCAAGGGTCAAGACTCCTGTGACGATGGATTTAGGAGAGGATGACGAGGAAGTATTCTTCACATCTGCAGAGGATGATGATTATATTGATGACATTGGCGAGCTGGATGAGGAAGACAGGGACGCTGATGAAATGGACGATTCAGAATATGAAGAGGATGAGTCTTATGAGGATGATTCTTACGAGGATGACTCTTATGATGAGGAGGAATAGGACTTAAAAAAGAAAGGTTCTCCTTCAAATATTAATGATGCCCACAGGAAAAGAAGTTTTTTGCCTGTGGGTTTTTTTATGAATAAAAGATAAAAATCAAGCCATACTATTTTCAGAAAAAAATGTGAAAGCGAGGTGCTTTTTATGCGTTTCATAAATGAAAGGGTATGGCTTTTGGTATTGCTGGCAGCCCTGGTGATCTCTTCTTTTTATTTGCTGCAGACAGGAAAAAGAACAAAACGTGCATACGCCGGGGGAAGGGTCGTTGAGCGGACGATGAGGTTTTCAGAAAAAACAGTCTGGAAAAGGCAGCCAAAAAATTATATGGATCCGGGGAACAGAGCGTAATCAAATTGTTTCAGACAGGATGGAGAAATAGGAGAGCAGGCAGGATGGAAGAAAAAATGATATATATCAAGGCACCCATGAGTGTCAGCATTACAGAAAAAAAGCTGTTTTTAAAAGATGTGCTGGAAATTACGGGAACAGATAAAAAGCTGTCAGGGAAAATAGAAAATCTGCTTTTATATACCTTTTCCGGTGAAAAAAAGGAAAAAAGGGTCTTTTCCATTATGAAGATTATCCGTATGATTCAGGAAAAATTTCCCGGACTTCAGATAAATTCTGTGGGAGAAACAGATTTTGTGGTGGAGTATGCCATGGAGGCAGAAAAAGCCAGATGGAAAGAAATGACCAAGCTGCTCCTTTTGTGCCTGATTGTCTTTATGGGGTCGGCATTTACCATTATGACTTTTAATACAGATGTCAGCGTGGGAGAGGTGTTCGACCATTTTTACCGTATCATTGCGGGGGGACGGAAAGGGATGGGGGCGCTTTTGGAAATTTCATACAGCATTGGAATTTTTGTGGGAATCATGGGCTTTTATAATCATCTCAGCAGAAAAAAGAGGAAAGAGGACCCGACGCCAATTCATGTGGAAATGAGAAATTATGAAGATGAAAGGAATAAAGCGATCATGGAGGATGCGGCAAGGGATGATGCCGTAATAAAGTGACGGAAAGTCAAAAAGCCACAGTTTGTGATACGGACATGAAATCGTAAAGTGAAAGGGGGGAGAAGAAAAATGGTCTTGTTACAAAGAAGTATTTTTGTGGTTCTTGGAATGGCAAGCGGATTTGCGGTGGCAGGCGGCGTTTTTGCGTTTATATCCATGTTAGGGGTACTTCCCAGATTATGCGACCGTTTTCGTCTGGCAGACCATGTTCATCAGGTGGAAACCAGTGTGGCTCTTGGCGGATTTGCCGGTACCATTTTAACGGTGTTTACGGTTTCCCTGCCCTTCCGACAGGCTGGACTTGTCATTTTTGGTATTTTTTCAGGAATCTTTGTGGGCGCACTTGCAATGGCACTTGCAGAAAGCCTGCGGGTCATTCCTATTCTGGTGCAAAGAATGGAGCTTAAGTTTGGGCTTCCTTATGTGATTCTTTCCATGGCACTTGGAAAAATGACAGGCTGCCTGATTCAGTTTCTTTTATAAAAATAAACGTTTCACGTTTATTATAAGAAAATTGAAAAAGCAGCAATTCCCTGGTTATATCCAATAGCCGTGGACAGATTAAGGAAAAATGTATAGAAAATAAGTATAGAGAAATGAGTATAGAGAAATGAG
>CADBMP010000146.1 GCA_902795775.1 uncultured Lachnospiraceae bacterium
ACCCGGAGCCAATATTGGAAGTTAAAATGATGATTGTGTTTTTAAAGTCCACCGTCCGTCCCATGGAATCTGTAATCCGTCCGTCATCCAATACCTGTAAAAGCACATTGAACACATCCGGATGCGCCTTTTCTATTTCATCAAAAAGTACCACAGAATACGGCTTTCTTCTGACTGCCTCCGTAAGCTGTCCGCCCTCCTCATACCCTACATATCCCGGAGGTGCCCCAATCAGCCTTGCCACACTGTATTTTTCCATATATTCGCTCATATCGATACGAATCATGTTATTCTCATCATCAAAAAGGCTTGCGGCAAGCGTTTTGGCAAGCTCTGTCTTCCCCACACCGGTAGGTCCCAAGAACAAGAAAGAACCAATCGGCTTTGTCGGATCCTTAATGCCCGCCTTTGACCTTAAAATGGCATCAGACACCAGTGTTACTCCTTCTTCCTGTCCAATGACCCTCTTGTGAAGCTCATCCTCCAGATGCAGCGTTTTTTCCCGTTCGCCCTCAGAAAGCTTTGCCACAGGGATTCCTGTCCAGCGGGAAATGATTTTTGCAATTTCCTCCTCTGTCACACTTTCCTGCACCAGCGTCCGTCCTTCCTCCCCTGCCTTTTGCTCGGCAAGCTGCAGCTTTTTCTCCAGTGCCGGAAGCTCCCCATACTGAAGCTCTGCCAGACGCTCCATGTTATATTCACGTTCTGCGGCATCCATCTTTGTATGCAGCTCCTCTAACTGCTCCTTTAACTGGTTGATTTCATCCACATGTGCTTTCTCACTGTCCCATTTTGCTTTTCTGGCATTAAAGGCATCACGCAGCTCTGCAAGCTCTTTCTGCAGGTTTTCCAGACGTTCCTTTGAAAGATGGTCCGTTTCTTTCTTGAGTGCCGCTTCCTCAATTTCCATCTGCATAATCTTCCTTCGCGTTTCGTCCATCTCTGCCGGCATACTGTCCAGCTCTGTCTTTATCATGGCACATGCCTCGTCCACAAGGTCGATCGCCTTATCCGGCAGAAAACGGTCGGAAATATAACGGTTCGATAACGTGGCGGCTGCCACCAGGGAACCATCCGTTATTTTGACACCATGATACACTTCATACCGGTCTTTTAAGCCACGCAGAATGGAAATCGTATCTTCCACCGTCGGTTCATCCACCATGACCGGCTGGAATCTCCTCTCTAATGCCGGGTCTTTCTCAATGTACATCCTGTATTCATCCAACGTGGTCGCACCAATGCAGTGGAGCTCCCCTCTTGCAAGCATAGGTTTTAACATGTTCCCTGCATCCATTGCACCGTCTGTTTTTCCGGCTCCCACAATGGTATGGAGCTCATCAATGAAAAGGATAATCTGTCCGTCGCTTTTCCTGACCTCGGTAAGCACTGCTTTCAATCTCTCCTCAAATTCTCCCCTGTACTTTGCACCTGCTACCAGTGCTCCCATATCCAGCGCAAAAATCTTTTTATCCTTTAATCCCTCCGGCACATCTCCTTTGACGATACGGTGCGCCAGACCTTCCACTGCGGCTGTTTTTCCCACACCAGGCTCACCAATCAGCACCGGATTATTCTTCGTCTTTCTGGATAAAATACGGATGACATTCCTGATTTCTTCGTCTCTGCCAATGACCGGGTCAAGCTTTCCTTCTTTTGCCCGTTCCACTAAATCAGAACCGTATTTTTCCAATGTATCATAAGTCGCCTCCGGATTATCCGTTGTCACGCGCTGGTTTCCACGCACCTCGGAAAGTACCTTCAAAAAACGTTCCCTGTTTATGCCGCACTCCTTAAAAAGTGCCTTAATCTCCCGGCTTGGATGCGCTAACATACTGAGGAATAAATGTTCCACAGAAACGTACTCATCTCCAAGCCTTTTTGCCTCATCCTCTGCATAAATCAAGGTTTCATTCAAAGGACCATCTATGCGCAGCTCCCCTCCGCTCACCTTCGGGCGCTTTGCCAGAATTCCCTCTACCTGCGCCAGAAAAACCTCTGGAGAAATTCCCATTTTTTCAATCAGTTTGCGAATCAGGCTGTCCTCTACTTCCATCAGGGCAACCAGAAAATGATCCTCTCCAATTTCCTGATGACCATGCTCCATTGCAATTTTTTCTACATTTTGCAAAACTTCCTGTGATTTCTGTGTAAAACGGCTGATATTCATAATAATCCCCCTTTCCGACCCAAAAACTTTCTTAAAATGCAGCTTTCCCTTATACGATACATGTACATTTTTATATTGTTTCCTTTGTTTTCCTATGTTATACCACGTTTTGTTAGCCACGTCAAGCATCGAGTGCTAATTTTTTAAAAAACTTAATCGTAATGTAACAGTCTGGCCTTCTCAAAATATCCATCCATTGTACATAACACCTTTGCCCCCCTTGCATTTTCTTTCAAAAAATTATAAAATGAAATAGCAAACTTTTGAAAGGAAAATGGAAACCATGACAAACTTTAAATCCATCGGCATCATCGGCGGCATGGGACCGGCAGCCACCTGTGACCTCATGAGAAAAATCATTGAACGTACAGACGCCAATGATGACCAGCATCATATTCATACCTACGTTGACTGCAATGTAAACATTCCGGACCGGACAGAAGCTATTTTGCACCATGGGGAATCTCCTGTGCCGGAAATTGTAAAAAGCGGGAAAAAATTACAGGAAATGGGGGCAGATGTTCTTGTCATGCCATGCCACACCGGTCATTATTTTTTTGATGAAATTGTCAGCCACTTTTCTATTCCCATGCTGGACATTACCAAAGAAACTGCAGAATTTCTGAAAAAAAACAACATAAAAAAAGCAGGGATATTAGCCACAGACGGAACCTTAAAAAGTAATATTTATAAAAAAACATTAGAACTATATGGCATTGAAGCTGTTTATCCAGAGGAAAATGAACAAAAGCTTTTTATGCGTTTAATTTATGATCATGTAAAATGCGGGAAACTAAAAAAAGATGAGCTGCCGGAACAGGAGATAAGAAAAAGCCTGCACTCCCTTTCCAAAAAAGGTGCAGAAATTTTTGTTCTTGCCTGTACCGAGCTGCCTATTGTATTTGAAATTTTGGATATTACAGAAAACACCATTGACCCTACATTACTTTTAGCAGAAGCCGCCATCCGGTTTTCTGGTGGAAAGGTACGCAGGGAAAAATAGTTAAGTTTCTTTTCATCTTCTGCCGCCTGCCAACCTTCATTGCCGGTATGACAGGCGGCATTTATGTCTAAAAATACAGCCGCTTTGAAAACATCCATTCTTTCACTTTTTCATTCCTTCCCATCAGTACCCAGGCACAATGTGGATGAAGTCCGTACTTTTCCATCATCTCTCCCTCTTTATACTCCGTATAATGCACCTGTGCGCCCTCCAGGTTCTTCAGCCGTTCTGCCAGGGCATGGGACCCCAGATGCTCCAGCCTTCCAAAACTCATTTTCAATTTTCCTGCCGACACAATGGGGTCATCTGCTGCATGAAACATCCACAGAGGCGTTCTTGCAAGTTTTTCCAGTTCTTCTCCTGATGAGGAACCACAGACCGGAACCGCAGCCGCATAATATGCCGTATATTTTTTCAAAAGCGAAAAAATCCCGATGGCTCCGGCACTATATCCATAAATATAAATCCGCTGCCTGTCTGCCTTTAAAAAATCTGCCGCATATTCTACAAACGACTGCAGAACTTCCCTCATTTCCAAATTTGCCCAGTGCATCCCCCGGTCATACTGTGGAGCCACAATATGGCAGGGATGCTTTTCCTGCCACGCTCTGTCTGCAAACACCGTTCCCACATCATGCAGCAGAAGCTGGCTCTCATTATCATTTCCAATGGCATCTGCCCCATGCAGGAACACCACCAGCGGAAGCTTCTTATTCATATTCCCGGAATCAGAATCTGCCGGCCTGCCCTGAAAAAAACGGTACGGCAGACAAATCTCTCCTTTTCCATACTCATCTCTCTGAAATAATCCTGCACGTTCTTCATTGTCTGCACCGGCCACGTCCCAGCCCTTTAAATCTGTCCACATAAAATCATCCCTTTCAAACAGGGCACCTTTCCATTCCCTGAAAAGATGCCCTGTCATTTAAAACTTTATTGAATTTTTCGTAACTTCAGCCATTTTCCCCTTAAGGCATCCTTAAAGAATACCTGACAGCCGCTGTCATCATTTAACTTTTCCTTTATATCCGCCCTTTTTCAAAAGTTTCTTATACGCTGCCTTTTTCGCCTTCGGCACGCTAATCTTTGCTGTTTTTGGCACAGAAGTAAACGCTTTCGACCCAACTGATTTTAACGCAGAGGTCTTAATGGTGATGGTCTTTAATTTTTTGCAGCCGTTGAACGCATTTTTTCCAATGGAGATTACGTTTTTGCCAATCACTAACTTTGTAAGCTTTGCATTTCCCTTGCATGCCTTTGCTGCAACCGTCGTCACCTTATGAGACACGCCTTTAATCTTCACAGTATCAGCAACTGTCACAGTCTTTGCGTTCTTCTTTCCTGATGTAAAGCTTGCTGTTCCCTTTCCGGTCACGGTATAAACAGCACCACCCACTGTCTGTTTGGTTCCCTTTGCAGGAGCATTTGTTTCCTCCTTACCCGGTGTTACGGCAGGCTCAGAATAAAGGAAGAACACATCCTTTGTTGCATTATTCTCATAATCTTTACCGTCTCCGCCTGTTCCACGAACGATAAATTCAATTCTCATTTTCGCAGAACCAGAAAGCGTACCCTTCGGTATGGTGATTGCTTCGCCAAAAATGATCTTCCTGCCTGACTTTTCTGTCAATTTCACGCTATTATCCCTCTTGACTTCATCCGAAAGGTCATTTCCATCTTCGTCCATAAGCTGGATTTCCTTGATTTCAACGGACTTCACCGTATTCCATTTTACCTGATCGGTCACATCCACAGATGCCGCATAGACCGTTACATCCGCCGTTCCATCCGTCTTTATTTCATTTATGAATGCATCATCTGAAATTTCCTTTGATGTATATGTGCTAAGATCATCAAAGCGTGCCGGAACAAATGCAATATCTATCTGATTCCCATGACCAGCCGGAGAAGCACCGTCATACGTAATCGTATACTCGTTTTCAAAATCCTTAACCTCTCCCAGATAAGAAATCTTTACTATCTCTGAATCAGGATATGCTTTTTCCAGCTTCAACACGCCTTCCTCCAGCTTTGTATAATTATCCTGCTGTTTTTCCTCATTCCATTCGCCGTGCCAGAGCGTCAGCTTGGATAAATCTGTCACCGGATGAAGGTTTCCTTCCTCATCAGAATACTGGAACATCAGGTAAAGCGGAGTCCCTGTATTTCCTGAGCCAAACCATGAATTCTTCGTAAAATACACATGCTCGGGATAAACATATCTGTCACCTTTTACCATAACGTCTGACCATTCGGATGTATAAAGTGAATTTGCCTCTGTAATTTTGATATTTAAGCATCTGTCTTCCTCATAGGAATCAGATTCATCCTTCCTGTTATACTTTGTAAATAAAAGCTTGACCTCATAATCACTACTGTCCCCTTTCGTGATACCGTTCGCAGTCAGCTTGTAGACCAGATGATGCGGGTCGATCTCTGATACAGGAGTAATGGTTACAAATTCCTTTGTATCTGCGCCGGAAAGCCAGACATCATCCTGCTTTGCATTATCCCAGTAACGAACCTGTACGCCCTTTTCCGGATCGAAACGGAAACCTGCTTCCTCCCATGTGTCTGTCATATGGAAATAATAATCCTTTGACTTATCCTTGACCACACTGACATCTCCTGAAATCCTGGATTCTAACGACATGGTATCGCTCTTATAAAAACCGGTACGGAGTGCAAATTCTCCAATCATTGCATTATTTAACGCTGCTCCTTTATAAGAGATTTTTACATTTTCCACTGCGCCCATATGGAACACAGCCACCCTTTCATCGGATTCCTTTGCCGTTACCGAGATGTGATTACATGGCGTACCGTCCAGATGGGTAATGGTAAGCTCTGACGGATCTACGTGCGTTACATTTCCATCTTCCACATAATCGAACCACCTTTCATCATCATCATCAAAGCCCATGCCCCAGCCTTCCTTCAGGCCAGAAACCAGATAATCCGGCTGATCCTGATCCAGATAACGGATCCACTCCCCTTCTTCATTGACCAGAACCGTATTTCCGGCAGCATCCGTATCCGTCCGGACATGATCCGATTCATCCATTTCAAAATACTCAGCCATATAAAGACCTGATACCTTTGGAAGCTCTGTCTCCACCTCCGCATCTGCTGTCCGCCCCCCGAATGAGATGCCTGCGAACCCGGCAGCAAGCAACGAAAATGATGCCAGAACAGCTGTTACTTTCTTTTGTTTCATACTGCATATCCTCCTTTTCTTTTTTATATACAAGGTATATTACCTCAAGATACGAAAAACTTTTTCACACGAATCCTCCACGTTCTTTGGACATAACTGCAAGATAAATGCGTCAGCATTTATTATATCATATTCCACCATATGTTACAAGCTTCTGGCGTTTCCAATGCCGCTGCACCGTAACCGTTCAGCCTTCCCAAAATATTCCTCAATGGACATTCTGTCTCATCCTTGTTATGATCTTCT
>CADBMP010000147.1 GCA_902795775.1 uncultured Lachnospiraceae bacterium
GGACACGTCCATCTGGACACTGGAATTGATTTTTTAGAAATCAATTTGAATTATGCCCAGATTCCAAAGGAGGAATTAGAAGATTTTTTTAAGGCCATCCGGTTGAAAAAGAAATATTATCGTTTAAAAAAAGGTACATTTTTTGATTTACAAAAACAAGGGAAACAGCTTGATATGCTTTCCTGGCTTTTGGAAAACGGACAGACCACAAAAGAGGGAAGTATCCGTCTTTCTAAATATGCGGCGGTTTATCTGGATGAAATTTTTCCAAAGGGAAATAAGATTACGAAGGATACTGCCTGTGAACGACTGTTAAATGAGCTTGGAACCCCTGAAAAAACAAACTGGAAACTTCCGGAAAAAATTTCAGCAGTTCCCAGAGAATATCAGAAAACTGGATATCGGTGGTTAAAAACACTTGCTTATTATGGCCTGGGTGGAATTTTGGCAGATGATATGGGACTTGGAAAAACATTGCAGGCAATTTTATACATGACATCAAACAAAGGTGATCTTTCGCTGGTAGTTTGTCCAACTTCGTTGGCGTATAACTGGCAGGAAGAGTTTGAAAAATTTTCACCGGAAATGAGAACCAGAATCATATCCGGTACACCAAAGGAACGGGAGGAGCTTTTGCAGAATATCAGTGATGTGGATGTTCTGATTACCACGTATCCGCTGATCAGAAAGGATGTACTGCTGTATAAAGAAATATCCTTTGCGCATATGTTCATTGATGAGGCACAGTTTATAAAAAATCCCGGCTCATTGAGTGCAAAAGCAGTAAAATCCATTCAGGCAGAGCACAGGTTCGCCCTTACGGGAACTCCGGTGGAAAATGCGCTTTCAGAACTCTGGTCCATTTTTGATTTTATCATGCCTGGTTTCTTTCCAAAATATCACAGGTTTAGTGAGCTTTATGAAAAAACCATTATGCAGGGCGAAGATGAAAAACGCATGAGGGAATTAAAATTAAGAATCCGGCCATTTATTTTACGGAGAATGAAAAAAACGGTGCTTCGTGAAATCCCGGACAAGACAGAGAGCATGCGCATGGCAGAGATGACGAAAAAACAGGAAAAAATATATCTTTCCTATCTTTCCAGAATTCAGGAGGAAATCAAAAATCAGGGAAGCATTACCGATGGTTCCGGAAGAATCCAGATTTTGGCAGCATTGACAAGACTGCGGCAGATATGCTGCCATCCCGGAACCTTTGTAGAGAATTATGCCGGCGGAAGCGGGAAACTGGAGCTTTTGATGGAACAGCTTCCAGACCTTCTGGCTGCCGGCCATAGTGTCATTGTGTTTTCTCAGTTCACTTCCATGCTGTCTATTATCGAAGATGAACTAAAGAAAGCCGGAATCGATTATTACCTGCTTTCCGGAAGTACAAAGGCACTGGAACGGAAACAGTATGTAAAGGAGTTTAATGAGGGGCGGGCAAATGTATTTCTGATATCGTTAAAAGCCGGTGGAACAGGGTTGAACCTGACTGGTGCGGATACAGTTATTCATTTTGACCCATGGTGGAATCCGGCAGTGGAAGAACAGGCAACCGACCGTGCATACCGTATCGGGCAGAAAAAACAGGTACATGTCATTAAATATGTGATGAAACATTCCATTGAGGAAAAAATCTACAAACTTCAAAAAAAGAAAAAAGAGCTTTCTGATATGGTGATAGATTCAGGAGAGGTATTCTTAAACCAACTCTCAAAGGAGGAATTGCTGGAACTGTTTCAAGAATAGAACAGGAAAACGGGCAGGGAGAGTCTGCCTGACATTATCATGCTAAATTGCCGGAGTGACTTGCATTGACGAAGCTGGAAAAAACATGGTATAAGTGATTAAAATACTCTATGAAAACCAGGAAAAAAGGAGGTAGTGCCGAATTTTAGCAGCAAGTGCTTCGGCATGCGGATTTTTTATGAAAACACTGATTTTAAAAAAAGCATCACTTATTACCGGTACCATAAAAAACAGTCTTGCAATGGTGATTCCCATTCTTTTCATAGGCAGTATTACTGTTTTGCTGAATGGATTTCCTGTCCAGGCATATCAGGATTTTCTGAATTCATTTCTGGGAGGGACATTAAGGAACATCATTCTGACCATTCAGCTGACAACAGTAGGGGTTCTGGCTGTTTACCTGACAGTTTCATTGAATCTGTGCTACATGAATCAGACAGAGGAAGGTCAGCGTCTAGTGTTCCGCTTTGGCAGCCTTCTTGGATGTCTGACAGGATTTTTTATCATTGTAGGTTTTTTTTCCGGAGATCCTGATTTTTCCCTGCTCAGCGGACAGGGTGTTTTTAGTGCGCTCTTGGCAGGAATTCTAGGCTCCATTCTATTTCAGAAATTTGAGACATTATTTAAGACCAAAAAAGCATTTCTTGTGGACGGGGCAGATTCCGTATTCAATGCCTCCCTTCATGTGGTGCTTCCATTTTTGGCAGTAATCTTATGCTTTGCCATTGCAAATTATCTTATTACGGTCTGTTTTCAGGTTCAGAGTATCCAGCATCTGTTCATGAAGGCGGTGGATGCAATCTTTATGAAAATGCACAGATCATACTTCAGCGGATTGTTGTTCATTGTCCTTATCAGTTTCATGTGGTGTTTTGGAATTCATGGAAATAATGTTTTAAACCAGGTCGCAGAGGATATGTTCACAACCATTCTTCCTGGTGAGATTGTTTCCAAAAGCTTTATTGACACTTTTGTCAATATAGGCGGAACGAGATGTACCATCGGACTTTTGCTTACCATGATCATTTTTGGAAAGCGCAGCTCCACAAAAAAGCTTTCCCGTATCGCATTCCTCCCAAATATTTTTAATATTGGTGAACTGATGGTATTTGGTTTTCCCGTCATATATAATCCGCTCCTTATGATTCCGTTCATACTGGCACCAATCGTAAGTTATACCAATGCCTATTTGCTGACCCTTTCCGGTTTTCTGCCTCACGTTACCAATACGGTCGTCTGGACCACACCGGCAATCTTAAGCGGATATATTGCCACAGGCTCTGCAAGGGGAATTATTGTACAGATTCTGAATATTGCGCTTTCCGTTGCCTGTTATGCTCCATTTATGAAAATGTATGAAAAGAAATCCTTAGATGAATTTTCTTCTGCCATGAACGAGCTTGTTGGCATACTCAAAAAAAGCGAGGAGACAACAGAGGAAGTTGTCCTTACAGAATGTGAAGGAAATGTCGGACGGCTTGCAAAGCTTCTGGCAACAGACCTTGAGGTTTCCCTGTCTTCTGCATCTTTGGAAGATGCGGCAGAAATAACAGAAAGCCCGCTTTTGATGAAATACCAGCCACAGTTTGATAACAAGGGACAATGTATTGGTGCAGAATCTCTTTTGCGCTGGAATCACAAAAGGTTCGGAATCATATATCCACCATTGGTGGTACACCTGGCCAAAGAAAGTGGTGACCTCTACCGTCTGGAAACCTATATCATAGAAAAATCCATTCGTGATTCTGAGAGCTTCAGAAATTGTTATGGTGAAAAATTCAAGCTGAGCGTCAATGTTACAGTAACCACTCTTTACGATAAGAGATTTGTTTCCTTTTTACAGGAACTTTCAAAACGGTATCATCTAAAGCCTGGTAATGTCTGCATTGAGATTACAGAAGAAACGGAGCTTGTGACGACGGAGGAAACAGGAAATCTGATAAAAGAAATCAAATCCTTTGGCTACACCTTTGCACTGGATGATTTCAGCATGGGACACACTTCCCTGCAGTACCTTCAGCATAATCAGTTCGACCTTGTGAAGCTGGATGGAAATCTGGTCAAATCAATTCTGACAAATGACCGCACAAAGGAAATCATCAATTCCATTGTCTATCTGTCAAAATCTTTAGACTTTAAGGTTCTTGCGGAATTTGTTGAAACGATAGAACAAAAAGAGGCTCTTGAGCAGATTGGATGTCTCCTGTATCAGGGATATCTTTACAGTCCGGCAATTGACAAACAATCGTTTCTCGAAATGGGAAAAAAATAATCGGGCAGGGAATCCGGATTACTCCGGATTCCTTACGTTTTTAATAAAAACAGCTATTTTTTCCGGGTCTTTTCCAGGTCTGTCCTCATATTCCACGCCGGAGGATACATCCACACCGTCAGGATTCATAGAATTGATGGCTTCCTTTACATTTCCTGCGTGAAGCCCTCCGGCAAGAAGGAACAGCTTTTCATCCCTTGGCAGCTTTTTTACAAGTCTCCAGTCAAAGATTTTTCCACTGCCAGGCTCCATGGCGTCAAAAACATAGCCGGTAATCTGTGGACAGTTGCGGTATGTTTCATATTGCCCTAAATCTGTCACGTTAAAAGCACGCAGAACAGGCAGATGGATTTCATTTAAAAGAGCTGTGTCGAGTTTCCCATGAATCTGGATATAATCAAAGCCTGCAGCTTCAATCTGCCTAATCTGATCTAATGTGGGAGATACGACAACGGCGGCCTTTTTGATTTCATCAGAAAGCATGCGCAAAAGCTCTGCTGCATGTTCTATGGTATTGTTCCGTCTGCTCTTTTCATAAAAGAGGACAAAGCCGGCAATATCCGGCTTATATTCATTTACAGCTTCTATATCAGACATTGTGGTAAGTCCACAGATTTTAATCAGGGTTCTTTTTTTCATATCAATCTCCATTCTAATATATCAGTTTTTAATAACCTCGACGAAATTATCTCTGCCCAACATTCTGTTTTACTGAAGTGTAACTCCATCATATCTTTTTTATCTTTTTTTTGCAAGTGGTATTGTGCTTTAA
>CADBMP010000148.1 GCA_902795775.1 uncultured Lachnospiraceae bacterium
AAAATGTCCACGGTTATTGGACATATCCGAAAATTGCTGTTTCTGCAATTTTCGCAAGATAAATGCGTCAGCATTTATTATATCATATATTTTATAAAAGGAAAAGAAAGAAAAAAATTCTTTTTCTTGACTTTCCAGATGCCTTCTTTTACACTTATACAAACAGGCAGAAACAAAAAGGAGGAAGAAAGATGACTTTATATGATGAATTAGTGGCGCGTGGACTGATTGCGCAGGTAACAGACGAGGAGGAGATTAAAAAGCTGGTCAATGAGGGAAGGGCTGTTTTTTACATTGGTTTTGACCCGACGGCGGACAGCCTTCACGTGGGGCATTTTATGGCACTCTGCCTGATGAAAAGACTTCAGATGGCAGGAAATAAGCCGATTGCACTGTTGGGCGGCGGCACTGCCATGATCGGGGATCCGTCAGGAAAGACGGATATGCGCCAGATGCTCACAAAGGAAACCATTGAACATAATGTGGAGTGCTTTAAGAAACAGATGGATCGTTTTATTGATTTTTCAGATGGAAAAGCACTTCTTGTGAATAATGCGGACTGGCTTCTTGGCCTGAATTATGTGGACGTATTAAGGGAAGTGGGTCCTCATTTTTCTGTCAACCGAATGCTTACGGCAGAGTGCTATAAGCAGCGCATGGAGAAAGGGCTAAGTTTTCTGGAGTTTAATTACATGATCATGCAGAGCTATGATTTTTACAGATTATTCCAAGAATATGGCTGCAATATGCAGTTCGGAGGGGATGACCAGTGGAGCAACATGCTTGGTGGAACAGAGCTTATCCGCAGGAAGCTTGGGAAAGATGCGTATGCCATGACGATCAACCTGCTTTTGACTTCTGAAGGAAAGAAAATGGGGAAGACACAGTCCGGTGCTGTCTGGCTTGACCCGGAAAAGACCAGTCCGTTTGATTTTTACCAGTATTGGAGAAATGTGGATGACAGTGATGTGTTAAAATGTATACGTATGCTTACGTTTCTGCCATTAGAGGAAATTGACGCCATGGATGCCTGGGAGGGCAGTGAATTAAATAAGGCAAAAGAAATCCTTGCTTTTGAGCTGACAAAGCTGGTGCACGGCGAGGAAGAGGCAAAGAAAGCAGAGGAGGCTGCAAAAGCCTTGTTCTCCGGGGGTGGAAGTGCTGAAAATATGCCGGAGGCGGTGCTTACGGATGAGGATTTTGAAAACGGGGAAATTGGTCTTTTACGCCTGATGGTGAAGGCAGGGCTTTCCACGTCAAATAAGGATGCCAGAAGAAATGTGGAGCAGGGCGGTGTCACTTTTGACGGCGAAGTGGAAACGGATGCAAGGCGTATGGTGAAGAAATCAGAAATTCCAGAGGAAGGAATCATTCTCCGGCGTGGAAAAAAGAAATATGTAAGAGTGGTAATAAAATAAGGAAAAAAAATAAGGTTTGGGCAGAAAGATAAAAATAACCGCCAGGTTCGTGTACTGGCGGTTATTTTAACTGCACGAAGCCGTTAAAAATCGTGCTCTGTTGGTAGAACTTACTCGTCATTTCTGTACGCCCGAATCATCTATCATCATGTATTCTCGTTGTCTGACAATAACGTCTTCCAGAGAAATGCAAAGATTTCATCTTCCTTTTTTTTAAATGCTTTACAGGCATTTTGTGCCATCTCCTCTGAAGGAAGGTTTAAACGGATTTCAAAAATGGTCTGGTTCCGTTCGGCTGCCGTTCCTTTCATGATATATTCTCCGGTGCCTGTTTTTGTATAATCAGTACGGATAGAAGTTTCTTTTACAATCTGCATTTTTTTATCTTTTAAGTATTGTTCAATCTGCTGTTTTGTATCGTAGGGAAGCCTGGAATTGAAAAATTCCAGAGTTTCCAGTCCGTTGTTTGTAATGGTATAATAGGTGGAAGTGTGTGTTTTGTGTGGCGTGATCATCTGGTCTTCCGTCAGTGAAGAAAGTGTTTCCTGAATGGAAAGGTAATCGGTATAACCATATTTTAAAATAAAGTCTGACAAGACTGCATTTGTAATTTCATATTTTGAGCGGTATAAAAAATACAGGATAATCAGCTTATATAATTTCAGTGAATCTGATAACAAAAACCATACTCCTTTCTAAAGAACAGTGAAACAGTCTTTTTAACATATTGTCGTCTGCAGCATCATATACGCAGGCAATGCAGACAGTAAAGTGAAAAAACGGCTGCCCGGTATATCGTTTTTTATAATCCGGATTAAATAATATCTGCCAAAAATCCATATATGCAGGATTTTTGGCAGATATCATAAGTCCGGTGAATTAAATTAGATGATATGTGCCTTGATTGCGTCAGCCACTACGTTTGCGACTCTTGTATCAAATGGTTCAGGAAGGATATTATTTTCATTCAGGGCTTCATCAGGAACAAGTCCTGCAATGGCATTTGCCGCAGCAAGCTTCATTTCCTCTGTGATCTGTCTGGCATGTCCTTCCAGTGCCCCCTTAAAAATGCCAGGAAATGCAATGACGTTGTTTACCTGGTTTGGAAAGTCGGAGCGTCCTGTGCCGACAATTCTGGCACCGCCTTTTTTGGCAAGATCCGGCATGATTTCTGGAACCGGGTTTGCCATGGCAAATAAGATGGCATCATGATTCATGGAAGCGACCATTTCCTCCGTAACAATGCCGGGTGCAGAAACACCAACAAAAATATCTGCTCCTTTTAAGGCATCGGCGAGCGTACCTGTTTTTCCGGAGAGGTTCGTGACCTCCATCATTTCCTTCTGCATCCAGTTCAAGTGCGTTGAGGTTTTGGAAAGGATTCCGAAAATATCGCACATAACAATATTCGGGAAACCGTATCTGAGTAAAAGCTTTGTAATGGCAACGCCCGCAGAGCCTGCGCCATTGATGACAACGGAGCAGTCCTCCTTTTTCTTTCCGGTGATTTTTAAGCTGTTGATGATACCGGCGAGCACCACGATTGCGGTTCCATGCTGGTCATCATGGAAGACCGGGATATCCAGAGCTTTTTTTAAGCGTTCTTCAATCTCAAAACAGCGTGGGGCAGAAATATCTTCCAGATTGATTCCGCCAAATGCCGGCGCGATGTTGATTACGGTTTTTATGATTTCCTCGGTATCCTGCGTGGCAAGACAGATTGGAAAGGCATTGACCCCGCCAAATTCCTTGAACAGAACGGCTTTTCCCTCCATGACGGGCATGGCTGCCTCCGGCCCGATATTTCCAAGCCCTAAAACGGCGCTGCCGTCAGAAACAACGGCGACCGTATTGGCTTTTATGGTATATTTATATACATCCTCTTTGTTTGCGGCAATCGCCTTACAGGGCTCTGCAACGCCCGGAGTATAGGCAAGAGCAAGATCTTCCCTGCTTCTGACAGGTGCTTTTGGTGTTGTTTTTATTTTTCCATTCCATTCCTCATGCAAGAGGAGTGCTTTTTGACTGTTCGTATTTGCGTCCATAGAGAACCTCCCTTTTCTTTTTCGCTCTGATTATCTTAGCATAATTTTGTGAGAAATACAAATAAAATAAAAAATATGCTTTACTTTTGTACTTTCATTCGTTATACTAGTTTATATCCTGAAAATTCATATTATATAGATTCATTTTTAATTCATGTTTCATTTATTGGCTTTGGCTTTTATTCACAGCGTTTCTGCTGAAAATTTCAATGAATCAGATGAAAATATCAGAGAACAGTAAAATCGGAGGTTGGTTTATGGAAAATTATGATACTTTGTCATTGGTTGATTTACGCCTGGAAGGAAAAAAATTAGGATTGAAAAATGTTACCTCTTATCGTAAATCAGAGCTTTTGGAATTGGTGAAAAAGGCAGTCCTGCAGGAGGAGAAACCTTCAGAGGAGGAGAATAACCGGGAAAATGACAGGGAAAAAAGGGACGCATATAACAAAAAGGTGATGCAGAAATATGGGGATAAGCAGCCAAGAGAGGTACGTGAGGGCAGTGCCAGAAGGGAATATGCTGTCAGGGAGAAGCAGCAGAGGGAAAATAGCGGAAGGGAATATCAGCAGAGAGAAAATGCCGGAAAGGAATATCAGCAGAGAGAGAATACCGGAAGGGAATATCAGCAGAGGGAAAATGCCGGAAAGGAATATCAGCAGAGGGAAAATGCCGGAAAGGAATATCAGCAGAGGGAGAATGCCGGAAAGGAATATCAGCAGAGGGAGAATGCCGGAAGGGGATTTCTGCAGTACTCGCCTACAGAAATCCAGCAGCTGGACAGTGGAGAGACAAGGAGCGGGATTTTAGAAGTGATGCCGGAGGGATATGGTTTTATCCGCTGCGATAATTATCTGCCGGGAGATGAGGATGTTTATGTTTCCCCGGCAATGATCCGGAAATATCAGCTCCGCACAGGTGATATTCTGGAAGGACATATACGTATCCGTAACCAGAATGAAAAGTTTGCAGCTCTTTTATTTGTTACCACAGTGAACGGCGTATCATTGGAAGAGGCGGTAAAAAGGCCAAAATTTGAACGGCTTACCCCTGTTTTTCCGAATGAAAGGATACGGCTGGAAACGCCGGGAAGCGGAATTTCCATGCGCATGATGGATCTGATTGCGCCAATCGGAAAGGGACAGCGTGGAATGATTGTTTCGCAGCCAAAGACAGGAAAAACGACGCTGCTGAAGCAGGTGGCAAAGGCAGTAAAGACGAACTATCCATCCATGCATCTGATTGTTCTTTTGATTGATGAACGGCCGGAGGAAGTGACGGATATCAAGGAATCCATCATGGGGCAGAATGTAGAAGTGATTTATTCCACCTTTGATGAGCTTCCGGAAAATCATAAAAGAGTATCGGAAATGGTCATTGAACGTGCAAAACGTCTGGTGGAGCATGGGGAGGATGTCATGATACTTTTGGACAGCATTACCAGGCTCGCAAGGGCATATAACCTGACAGTGAGCCCAAGTGGAAGAACCTTGTCCGGAGGTCTTGACCCGGCGGCACTCCATATGCCAAAGAGATTTTTTGGAGCGGCGAGAAATATGCGTGAGGGCGGAAGCCTTACGATTCTTGCGACGGCACTTGTGGACACTGGAAGCAAAATGGATGATGTGGTTTTTGAGGAATTTAAGGGAACCGGAAATATGGAAATCGTCCTTGACCGGAAGCTTTCAGAAAAGCGGGTATTTCCTGCCATCGATCTTCCAAAGTCCAGCACAAGGAGAGAAGACCTGCTGATGTCGCAGGAGGAGCTGGAAGCAACCTATCTGATGCGCAAGGCGTTTAATGGTGCCAAAAGCGAGGAGGCTGTGGAACGTATTATTGATATGTTCCGGAAGACAAAAACAAATCAGGATTTTATCCAAATGATAAAAAAAGTAAAAATTGTTTAAAAAAATCTTGCAAACCGATTCGTACTATGCTATATTTAAGTAGTTGTTTCGTTATACTTCATGCAAAAGTGCGGAAAACACCGGTTGTTATGCGTACATAAACGTGTGAAGTGCAGCGTGGTTCAAACGGAAGGGTATGGTTTATGCTCTTACCGTTCCGGCGAATGCTTTGTTGAAAGCTTCTAGGGTTATAAAAATAACCTTTTAAGGATAGCAGAATGGAGGTAAAACATGAGAGAAGGAATTCATCCGGATTATTATGAAGCAAAGGTGATCTGCAACTGTGGTAATGAGTTTGTAACAGGTTCTACAAAGAAAGAGATTCATGTGGAAATCTGCTCAAAGTGTCATTCTTTTTATACAGGACAGCAGAAGAATATTCAGGCTCGTGGTGCGATTGATAAGTTCAACCGCAGATATGGTCTGAAATCAAATTAGCAGAATATGCGGAATCGGGAATTTTGTATTCCGGTGGACAAAAGGAGAGGCATTGTCTGATGCAGATGTTTTGTCTGCCGGTGCGTGACGGGTTCATGGATGGGGAAATTCTTTGTCTGTTGGAGGCGTCTTTAAATTCCTGATTGGAGAAAATGGTCACAGGTTGATTTGGAATCTGTGACCATTTCTATATTATGCACAGGGGCGCAAAAGGAAATATTCCGGCATACGCCGGATGCGCCCCGCGCAGCAAGCAGGAGGCGAAGAACAGAATACTCCGGCATATAATACGATGGAATAAGTTGTGCTTAAACGCAGAAATGAGGTATATCATGAAATCATCAGGGATTGGTGGTCAGGCTGTTTTAGAGGGTGTCATGATGAGGCATAAATCAAATTATGCAGTAGCAGTAAGACGGCCTGATGGTGAAATAGCAGTTACAAGAGGAACCTGCCGTACATTAAGGGAGCGTTCCATAATTTTCCGGCTTCCTATCGTCAGGGGGATTGTGGCTTTTGGAGAGTCATTATCCCTGGGAATGCGTACATTGACGTATTCTGCCAGTTTTTATGAGGAGGAAGAAGAACGGAAGGAGGAATCCAAAAAAGGAACAAGTGGTGATATAAAAGAAAAAGTACAAATGGGAATTACCATTGTACTTTCCATGGTATTTGCCATATTTGTATTCATGCTGCTTCCGTTTTTTTTGTCGCAGATGTTAAGCAAAAGGATTACCTCTTATATGACCCTGGCAGCCATAGAGGGTGTTTTCCGTGTGATTCTTTTTGTGAGCTATATTATAGCAATTTCGTTCATGAGAGATATCCACAGGACTTTTATGTATCATGGAGCAGAGCATAAGTCCATTAATTGTATTGAGAATGGCCTGGAACTTACGGTGGAAAATGTCCGCAGGCAGTCAAAGCACCACAGGCGCTGCGGTACGAGCTTTTTGCTGATCGTGGTGTTTTTAAGCATTTTGTTCTTTATGTTTATTCATTTTGACAATCTGTGGCTGCGGCTGCTTTCCCGTATTTTGCTTATTCCTGTTATTGCAGGAATTTCTTACGAGTTTATCCGGTTTGCAGGGAACAGTGACAGTAAGATCGTGGCAGTGTTGAGCCAGCCGGGAATCTGGCTGCAGATGCTGACAACAAGAGAGCCGGATAATAAAATGATCGAAGTTGCCATTGCTTCTATTGAGGAGATATTTGACTGGAGGGAATACCAGAGGCGTACACTGGCTGCCAGACGCAGAGAGGCAAGATTTGGCAGAAATAGAAAAAGCGAGGATGGAAAGAGAAAATCCAGGGCAGAAATTGCAGAGGAGATCCGGCTTCGTGAGGAGGCAAATGCCAGACGTGCAAATGAACGTGCGCGAAGGATGATGGAGCAGGAGAGAAGGGAAGCTGAGTTAGA